>JBAZHY010000460.1:0-2728 GCA_041652175.1 Pedobacter sp. | reverse complement strand
ATCCAGAGCCAGCGGCTCATCATCTACCACAAGACAACGTATCATTTTATAAATTTAGATATAATTCACAACTATAAATATCATTCTTGTCGTCAATGTGTAAACGGTATTGATCTTTATAAATAAGATCAAGTCGTCTTTGCACATTTTTTAATCCAATACCCCCGGTATCATCCTTATTCAGATTACTTTTCTTATTAATTACCTGAAAGAACAGTTTATTTGATGTTACATTAAGAATGATCGTAATAGGATTTTCAATATCGGTAGCTAATCCGTGTTTAAATGCATTCTCCACAAAAGAAATCAGTACTAATGGAGTAATTTTCTTACCCTCTGAATCCCCTTTAATCTCAAAATTAATATGTGTCCTATCTTTAAAACGAAGCTTCTGAAGCTCAATATAATTTTTAAGATATCTGATCTCATCAGAAAGCGGAACCTTATCAACATTACTTTCATAAAGCATATATCTCATTATTTCTGAAAGTTTTAAAACTGCCTCAGGGGTTTTTTCAGATTTCTGATAAGCTAATGAATAAATATTGTTCAATGAATTGAATAAAAAGTGAGGATTGATCTGTGATTTTAGAAAAGCCAGTTCTGCAATAAGCATCTCATTTTCAAGACGGCTTTTAATTTTTTCATTATTGAACCAGTCCTGCATAAACTTTAGAACCGTGCTCAGAAAAATAAAAAAACAACTTACAAAAGCAGCACTGAAATAATAGTTCCAGAAATCCATAATATGCTTGCCATTCTCTCTTTTAATGACAATATCATAGAAATAGTATGCAAGCCCGCATTTAATAAATGCGAAAATGACTATTGACAATAACATCATATTTGCACACCATAGATATCTCTTCTTATCCAGAAATACCGGTAGTATAAACAGATAATTGATATAAAAAAGGGCGATGTTGATCAGTCCGAAATAAACAAAAACTACCATAGTCGAATAACCTATTTTACCGTTAGTTGTTGTGTACATAAAAAACGATAAAATGATTGCCCAGATAATAGTATGAAGGACTATTTGCCTTAATTTATTCATGCTTTAAAAGTAGTATTTAAGATAATTGAGACCCATCGGTTTCGACAAACAGGTAAAAGCAATCTGCCAACAAGCCAATATAAGCTATTAATAGTCAGACACCGGAAAAATACCGTTGGTCTTAAAAAAAAGGAACTTCGTCTAATAGATTTCCTTAAGATTTTAATAACATATTTCTTTGGTCTATCAAAGATCAGAATTATGAAAAAGCTTAATAACTGTGTATCTCCATTCATCATGCTTCTTGTACCTCTTTTCCTTCTTATTGGGATATTGGCTGCAAATATGGACAAAGAACTTCCGGCAGACAGACTGAATGCAGGATTAAGATTACAAATTCCTTCATTAAAAGTAATTATTCTTGCTGCCATCAAATAAAATCAGATAGCAGTAAACAACCGAAAGGATTGTAGAATCACTTGTCAGTATTCTTATGACAGATTTTTGTGTTAACGGACAGAAACAGGTATAACCACCAAACTTTCATGTCCATCCACATCAACTGACTGAACGCCGAAATAGTAATTGTCTTTGGAGTAATTCATAACTGCTTTCGTGTCTGTCACAAAAAATTTCTTCTCCCAAACAGGATTACTTGTTTCCCGCATTACAACATAATACCCTGAAGGTTTTTCGCCCTGAGGGGCCTGCCATTTCAACTCAGTTTTATTGGTCAATCCGCTGGTAAGTATTCCAACATTGATTGGCTCCCGGGGAGCTAGAGTAAGATTTGCCAAAGCAGCAAGATTCATTCTGGTTATCTTCTGCGTATACTCATAATCTACAAAATCGGGCAGATCACCAAAACTCACTCCATTTTCCTGACGAACAGTCTGATGCTGCCTCTGAAAATTCTCATTCATTTCGGTAATTCTTATCCCTGCAAAACCCTGCTGTGAAAAGGGAGTATGATCCCCACCACGAAGATATCTGTCGCGGCGATAAATCAGTTTAACATCGAGCTGATCAACATATCTTTCACCAAGCTCCTTCACATACCGTGCAAATTGTCTGGCTTTACCATCATTTTCTGACCCTGTACTTGCCCTGCGGGATGCTTCTTCGGGAGTTTCAACAGCTGAAACCCCTTCACTGAAAACCCTTACCGATCTATTGTCCTTTATACCTGTTTCCATCGCATAAGTATTCCCAATTATATCATTGGTAATCATTCCGGCAACATTCCATCTTTCTGATTTCGCTCTTTTGGCAAGATTCGCAGCCCCGTATAGCCCCTGCTCTTCGGCTACCATAGCCACAAAAACAATTGTCGCATTAAATTTATGTTTACTCATTATCCGGGCGAGCTCCATCGTAGCGGCGGTACCTGACGCATCATCATTTGCTCCGGGAGCAAATATTTTTGAATCATTCACATCGGTTGCACGCGAATCATAATGTCCTGAAACAATAAAAATGCGGTCATCAGCAGGATCAGTTCCGGGTAAAATGCCCAATACATTTTTCATGACCGTTGGAGTTGTTACCCTCCTGCCATCAGCAGGCTGAATGAAAGTATCAAATTCCACTTTAAGACGAGCGCCGGAAGCCCTGGAATAAGATTCAAGTTCTGATTTTATCCAGTTACGTGCTGCACCAATACCAGTTTTGGAACTAAGGGTATCGCTCATACTATGCCGTGTTTCGAAAGAAACAAGTTTTCTGACTATG
>JBAZHY010000459.1:0-2744 GCA_041652175.1 Pedobacter sp. | reverse complement strand
CTGTACGATACTCGATATAATGAGAATTATCGGTCCAGCTGCGGTAAAGTGGCAAAGGATTTAATATATCCTTTGGAGTAGAAATAAATACTTCTTTGAAATTTAAGGTTTTTTGCTGCGCTGTAACAGTTCCTGTCAGGCCAAGCATTATAGAAAACAGACTGATCTTTATTTTAGTAATCATGGAGATTATAAATTGGTAAAGTTTTAAGAAGGGACTCAGGTTCCTGTATCCGGGAATGGTCAGGGTCGAAGTTATAAATCTTTTGACAAAAAAATAATGGATTCTTCTTTTAGATTCTCATCATTTTGACAGACAATGGAGTTCTGTCCTGAAATAAACTTAGTTCTTCATAAGAATAATAAATCCCATGAATTATCCTATTTTAGGGTATGGAACCCAATCTGGCAAATTACAAAGATCTTCAGGATTTTGGCAATCTTGAACTCCTGTCGCGGCAGGTTGTTGAAGGCTTTATAACCGGTCTGCATAAAAGTCCTTTTCATGGTTTTTCAGTTGAATTTGCTGAACATCGATTATATAATACCGGAGATTCTGTCAGGAATGTTGACTGGAAGCTTTTTGGACGTACAGATAAACTCTTTGTCAAGCGCTTTGAAGAAGAAACCAATCTGCGTTGTCAGATTTTAATTGATGTTTCATCATCCATGTATTATCCTGAGAAAGATTTTAATAAGCTATTGTTTTCCGTTTACGCTTCTGCTTCGCTGATGTATCTGTTTAAAAAACAGAGAGATGCCTTCGGTCTGAGTCTGTTTTCAGATCATCTTGAATTATCAACGGCGGCGAAATCAACAGGTGCACATCAGAAATACCTATTCTCAGAGCTCGAAAAGCTCATTATAAGAAAAGATCATTCAGTAAAAACTGCTTTAGCTAATGCATTACATCAGGTTGCTGAGCAAATTCATCAGCGCTCACTGGTTATTTTGTTTAGTGATATGCTGGAGGGGGAAACAGCAGAAGGGCTGCAGGAAATATTTGCAGCTTTGCAGCATCTGAAACATAATAAGCATGAGATTATTATGTTTCAGATGCTGGATCACCGAACAGAGCTGGATTTCGATTTTGATAACAGACCATATCATTTTATCGATATAGAGAGTGGCGAAGATTTAAAAATTCACCCTAATCAGGTAAAGGAGGCTTATCTGAATGCTGTTAAGGAATATCAAAAAGAGCTCAGACTAAAATGTGCCCAGTATAGAATTGATCTGATAGATGCGGATATTCATGCGGGATTTTACCAGATTTTACATTCGTATCTGATCAAACGGGCAAAAATGTTTTAACCCTCAGCAGAGAGAATAAGTAACCGAAAAAAGTTTAATTAATTTTTAATAATAGAATATGAAAAAAATCATCCTGTCAGTTTCCCTGATTATTTTATTGAGCGCAATGCAGATTCAAAAACCGGTTAAAGTTATATTTTTTGGTGATTCCATTACCCGTGCCGGCGTAAATCCCGGAGGTTATATTACTTTGATGCAGGAAAGTCTGAAAGGAAATACCAATCCCGGATATGAACTGATTGGTGCCGGCATAGGAGGTAATAAGGTTTATGATCTTTATCTCAGACATGAAGAGGATGTGTTGAGCAAGAAGCCTGATGTGGTGGTAATTTATGTTGGTGTCAACGATGTATGGCATAAGCAGAGTAACCAGACCGGTACAGATCCGGATAAATTTGTGGCTTTCTATTCTGCTCTGATCAAAAAATTTCAGGCTGCAGGAATCAAAGTGATACTCAGTACACCGGCTGTGATAGGGGAAAGGACAGATTTTAGTAACTCTCAGGATGGAGACTTGAACCGGTACAGTCAGCTGATTCGGGATCAGGCTTCAAAATATGGTTGCGGACTTGTTGATTTAAGAAAAGCTTTTCTGGAGTATAACCTGAAGAATAATCCGGAAAATAAAGAATCAGGTATTCTGACTACTGACAGGGTTCATTTAAATCAGGCGGGAAACAGGCTGGTTGCTGATCTGATGCTGAAGGCAATTACTGTTAAATAAAACGTGCAAGCCAGATTTTAATCTGGCTTGAACGTTTTTTATTTCCTTCTGTTTCCGAATCTTCTTCTTGGACTTCCTGTTTTAGCATGCTCACTTTCAGGTTTTTGTCCGGGCTTTTTAGATGAACCGCCTTTCTTTTTGGTCGACTGGCTAAAGATGTATGCAGCAGCACGCATATGATAAGGTTGCTCTTCCATTACGGGTATTTCCCGTCCGATTACCTTCTGAATATCTTTAAGGTATTCCATTTCTTCCTCATCACATAATGAGAAGGCTACCCCACTTGATCCGGCTCTTCCCGTACGACCGATGCGGTGTACATAAGTTTCAGGAACATTTGGCAATTCATAATTGATTACATGAGATAATTCGTCGATATCTATACCTCTTGCAGCAATATCAGTGGCTATCAAAGCTTTGATTTGTCCGTTTTTAAACCCTGATAATGCCCTTTGTCTCGCATTCTGGGACTTGTTTCCGTGAATTGCTTCTGCCTTGATACCGGCTTTAATCAGATCTTTTGTGATTTTATCAGCTCCATGTTTTGTTCTTGTGAAAACAAGGGCAGACTTAATCTCCTTATCGTTGAGCATATGAATAAGAAGCTTCTTCTTATCAGCTTTCTCTACAAAGTAAATCGATTGATCAATCGTATCCGCAGTGCTTGATACGGGTGTAACTTCAACCTTTTCAGGATTGACAAGAA
>JBAZHY010000458.1:0-2748 GCA_041652175.1 Pedobacter sp. | reverse complement strand
GACTGAGCAGTTTTGTGATTGAACAATAATATTGGGTCATTGCAAATAAAAAGGGGGGTATTGATTTCTTATTCAATCCCCCCTTTTTATTTTGATTTCAGTGATTAATGATTGATACGTTTTGTTTATTAGTTTTTATTAAATTTGAAATACTATTATAAAATATTCATCATGAAAAAGGTATTTTACATTATTGCAATCTTGTTTTTAGCTTCTTGTGCGAAACAGGAACAGGGTTTTTTACCTGAAAATTCTCTTGCTACAGGGAATAATCCTGAAACTATTTCAGGGACTGAATCCTATTCGGGCTATGAAATTGTTCCGAATGAAGCAATTATACGTTTCAAGTCTGAATCAAGTGAGGGGCAGAGAAATGCGGCCCTGGCAGCACTTTCAGCAAATGTTCTTGAACGTATTCATACCAATGCGATGAAAAAACGGGGGGATAAGGATGGGATATTTCTGATTCGTACCAGTTTGAATGCAGTAAACGCGATTAACAAAGGGAAATCAGATGATGCGATAGAATTTATTGAACCTAATTATATTTATCAGCATACGGCTATAACTAACGACACCTATTTTGCGAATGGTTCATTATGGGGATTGGGAAATACTTCAAGTGTGTATGGTTCAAATGCAGCTACTGCATGGGCTGCCGGTAAAACCGGTTCCCGCTCCGTGTATATCGGTATTATTGATGAAGGGGTAATGAATACTCATGAAGATATCGGGGCTAATTTCGGAGTTAATCCATTTGAAACGGCAGGTAATGGGGTTGATGATGACGGAAACGGATTAATTGATGATGTTAACGGTTGGGATTTTGATGGGAATAACAATACCATATTTGATGGTGCTACTGATGATCATGGAACCCATGTGGCAGGTACCATCGGAGCACTTGCCAATAATGGAAAGGGTGTTGTAGGTGTAAACTGGAACGTGACCATGCTTTCGGCTAAATTTTTGGGAAGAAGGGGAGGAACTACCACCAATGCCATTAAAGCTGTAGACTATTTTACAGATTTGAAAAGTAAAGGTTTAAATATTGTTGCCACCAATAATTCCTGGGGTGGAGGAGGCTTTTCTCAGGCATTGCAGGATGCGATTGAACGCGCTAATGATGCCAACATACTGTTTGTTGCTGCAGCAGGAAATAGTTCCGTAAATATTGATTCAAGTCCAAGCTATCCGGCTGCTTACCCGAATGCGAATTTGATTTCAGTTGCTGCGATTACTTCTACAGGTACGCTTGCTTCTTATTCGAATTATGGTGCAACCCAGGTTGATATCGGTGCTCCGGGATCAGGGATCTGGTCAACGATACCGAAATCAGTAAAAGGGACAGTCATAAGTTCTTATGCCAGTTATAATGGTACTTCGATGGCAACCCCGCACGTAACCGGAGCTTGCGCCTTGTATGCATCTGTTTATCCCGGGTCAAGTGCTTCAGCTATTAAGAATGCGATTTTGAGTAATGCTACCCCTACACAATCATTAAGTGGAAAGGTATTAACCGGTGGCAGATTGAATGTTTCAGGATTCTGATATCAGAATCCTGATAAACAAACAGGGCTTATGATTATCATAAGCCCTGTTTGTTTATATCCGGTTTAATTATTTTCGATCTTCGACCACTTATGACTGGCATCTAATTTAAAAGATCCTACATATTTTTGATTCCAGCTGTCGGGGGATATCATAGAAAGGAAAAAACTATCATCAGCTTTGTTGTATAAATGATAAATCTGTCCCATAACAGGGCTGAAATTATATTTAGCTGAATAAACTAATTCATTCAGCCTGACTTCATTTACCAGTTTTTCATATTCTTCTTTGAGTTCGTCAAATTTTGTTTTGAAATTTTTATTCGCCAGTTCAGCATTTGATTGTTTCCAGCCACCAACATTTTCAATGTTGATTGCAGGGGCACCTACATTGGTGCCATAACTTAATCCACTCTGATAATAACCCCGCTCTTTATTCCAGACAACGAGATCAGGCTTTTCTTCATTTTCTTCCATTCAGATCTGAGATATTTATATTACAAAATTACAGATTGCTTTTTTCTCAAGTATAAAGTAAATGTAATTTGATACTTCTGTTATACAATATTTTATCACACAGGGCTCAGTAAAAAAATTATTAAATCTATATATTAGACTATATAAATCCATTAGTATGAAACGCATTATTCTACTCTTATTTTTTCCTTTGGGTCTCATCGCTCAGGACCGTCCCTATGGTAAGATCTGGGCAACCCGGTCGCAGGTGATTGCCCAGAACGGTATGGCTGCCACTTCCCATCCTCTATCTACACAGGCCGCCCTTGATGTCTTAAAGGCGGGGGGTAATGCCATCGATGCGGCTATTGCAGCAAATGCTATGGAAGGTGTGGTTGAACCTCATGTTAATGGTATCGGAGGGGACCTTTACGCCATTGTCTGGGATGCAAAGACAAAAAAGCTTTATGGGATTAATGGTTCAGGCAGATCTCCAAAGTCGCTGACCCTTGATGAGTTCAGAAAAAGAGGGATTACACATATTCCGTCAAGAGGTCCTTTGCCGGTTACCGTTCCGGGTTGTGTGGATGCCTGGTTTGAGCTTCATAAAAAATTCGGCTCTATGCCGATGAGTAAAGTGCTTGAAAAGGCAGTTTCTTATGCAAGAAACGGATTTCCGGTTCATGGTGAATTAGCTTATTTTTTAAAAACTGTACCTGCCTTATACAATACCTATCCCAAT
>JBAZHY010000457.1:0-2752 GCA_041652175.1 Pedobacter sp. | reverse complement strand
ATCATCATCCGTGATAAACATCTGACCCTCTTTAGCCATTAGTACATTCACATTACCACTTGTTGTATTGCGTTCATAAATGAGCACATCATGTAAAGTCTGATCAGGATCCTTCTTTTTAACCCGGATAGAGTACCCCGGAATACTATTATTAAATATTCCTTCGTTAATCAGGAATGCTGCCTTTTGATTGCGTACATCATATAATAAGGAACCCATTTTCAGGTTTGCAACAGGAAGCATGTAATCTGAGAAGAGAAAGGCGGTAACACTCAGCATACTCACAGTGATAATGAGGGGCATCATTGCCCTTTGCAACGATATTCCTGCCGATTTAATCGCAACCAGTTCATAATTCTCGCCAAGGCTGCCAAAGGTCATGATGGAAGAAAGAAGGATAGCCAGAGGTAAGGCCATAGCAACATTTGTTGCCGATGCATACATCAGCAATTCAAGTATTACATACCATTCAAAGCCTTTTCCGATCAGATCGTCGATGTATTTAAATAAAAATAACATCAACAGAACGAACATGACAATGAAAAAGGTAACGACAAAAGGCCTTAAAAAGGCCTTAAACACTAACAAGTGTACTTTTTTCACAAATGCAAAAATAGAGAAAATTTATCTCTATGCCCCGAGAACACTAATCAAATATTCAATCTGATTATCCCATATTAACTTACGTTCTGCAATAGTTTCTTCAGTGGCGAAATCAGTTATAGCCAAAGCTACGTCATTAGTAAGCTCGTCCTGAACAATTTCCATTTCGAAATAGCAATGAGGCTCATCATCCATCCATTTAAATTTCACCAGTTTATTTTCCTTTATGGACAGTAGTTTTGCCTTTTGCTGCTCACCGTCCCAGGTAAATGTATAAACCTGGTCTCTGTAGGTAACATCATCAGCAAACCATTGAGCCAAACCATTAGGTTCACTTAGGAAGCCAAACAATATCTTAGGCGATGATTTTACTTCATACTCAACATTAAACTTTTTCTTTTCTGCCATTCCTGTACTTATTTATATTGTCCGGGTATTTTTTTCACCATTTTTTCTAAAGAAAAGTATTTTCCACTATATTTGCAACTCTGTTTTGAAAGGCAGAGTAGTTTAATACAATCTATAGCAAAAATTCAAGGATTTATTTCCCGAACCGGCCTAAGATAAAGTATTAATATACAGTAAACAAAACAAAATCCGGCGGGGTATCCGCCCGATGGCGGAGCAGGATTCATATCCGCCCGGGGCGGACGGCAATTCGAATTATATGTTATAAAGTCCATTTAAATAAAATGGCGGGGTAGCTCAGATGGTTAGAGCGCAGGATTCATAACCCTGAGGTCGGCAGTTCGATCCTGCTCCCCGCTACTTTTAAAGCCACCCCTCGGGTGGCTTTTTTGTTTCTACTTATCTATAGGATAACTCAGATGATTAGAATGATGGATTTATATCCGCCCGGGGCGGAAGGCATTATCGATCCTGCTCCCCGCTACATAAAAAGACCCTTTTTTCGGGCCTTTTTGTTAGTTTCTATACCTTTTTGTTAGCCAACCATGTGACAAAGTTAATATTACAGTATTCCACTATAATTATATTACAGTTTACAGTGTTAGATTTAATTTATGTTCACTGTTTATGTCCTGCATTCTCCATCTCATAATAAAATCTATATAGGATTTACCTCTGACCTGGAGAATAGATTGAAATCACATAATATATTTGCTTCCAAAGGATGGACTATACAGTTCAGGCCATGGAACTTGATTTACACCGAAGACTTTGCCACTAAAGCTGAAGCGATGAAAAGAGAAAAAAACTTAAAGGGTGCAAAAGGACGCGCAGAAATTTGGAATATGATTAAGTTCAAAAAAAACAATTGAAAAGCTAAAATCTATCTTACCTATGGAGAGAGGGTAGTTATACGATAATTATCCGGATCGATCCTGCTCCCCGCTACTTAGAAGCTCACAGAAATGTAGGCTTTTTTTATGGATTAAATTTTATATTTCTGAGGTCGGCTCCCGATGACCTTTGGGTTGAGCAAATAGATATACTGACTTTCACATCACGTCTTTTCGAACGAGCGAATGAAATTTTATGTTCAGAAAAGGATTCCGTGCGAGGAGAAATCAGCTAATGAAAAGCTGTGGCCTTAGTGAAGAGATTTCTCAGTCGTACCTCCTTCGAAACGACGGGGAAGGATATAATTTGTCGATGTGTCGATTTGTAGACAGGAATGATGAATGAGCACCCTTTAGCGGAATCGATCTCCTACTACACAAAACCCTAATAATCGTATCTTACAGTCAGAACAAGATGAATTACCTTTCTATTCAAATTTGCTTTTTCTATTGGTAGGAATGGGATTATAAAAGGAGTCTGAATACTCCACTCCATATACCAAGTAGGATTTAGTTGTCCCAACTTTTTCAGCAAGTTGTTCTTGCGTCATTCCAATTTCTAAACGTATATCGTGAATCAACGTACCAATTTTAAATACTTCGTAACCTGGTTCAAGTTCGTCACATTCTTTTGTTACACGTTTTCCGTAGTTCTTTTCCTTGAACTCTTCAAGAGTCATTAAGTTCTTATTTTGGGTTTTCATATTCTGCTTTTATTTTAAGCCATTTCTATTTCTTTCTTTGGTGTCTTTTAAGCTTTTTTTTGAAAGCCGTTTGCTAAAACAACCAACTGTCCCTTGTCAAAAAAAACAGAAAATTCTAAAAATGTCGCTTCCTGATTGAACCCG
>JBAZHY010000456.1:0-2754 GCA_041652175.1 Pedobacter sp. | reverse complement strand
CATCAGGAAGTGGTTTAACATCCAGATTTTCATAATTTTCGGCCAGTCTGTCGATGAAATAAGCATAGATTAAGCCGATATTTTCAGAGCTCGTCTTATAGCCGGTATTTTCCAGTATATCCACAATGGCCTGTAACTTTTCCTTACCGGCCCCGAACTGCAATACCTGATCTAATGTTACAGGAAAAGAATATTGTACTATTGCTTCCTGCAAGGTTTTATACACTACATTGTCCTCATTGACAGTAGTGCCTGCCATATCAAATACAACCATTAATACTTTCATACTATTTTTTTAAAGTTAATTCTAAAGAAGGTATAAAATCAGATAAATCGGGGGTAACAAAATCAGGGTCTTTTGCCAGGTCATCCCATTTCCTCAAGGCTATTGCATCTCGGAAATAAGGATTAGCCATAAACTTCTCTACTTCTTCAGCATTCATAATCCCTCCCTGAAATTCAAGACTGGTTTTTGAGGGTTGTGATAAAAGATCATAATATCCTTCTTCTGTTGCGCATAGATATCGCTTCGCCTGCACATGTAATTTGACAGGTTCAATTACATCATCATTAAAATGCCTGTTCAAAAAATTCGCTGCCAGGTCTTCATGAACATCATCTATCCCTTCATCACTTGCCATTTCGGGTAAATCATGCAACAAATGTCCGATATCATGTAATAATGAAGCTACTATCAGACTATCCTTTGCATGTTCTGTTTGAGCTAAACAGGCTGTCTGCAAAGCATGCTCCAGCTGGGTCACAGCTTCACCTCCATACATTGAATCGCCTTTACTCTCAAACAATTGAATAATCTGTTGTATTGCCGGATGTGCCATAGGTTTAAATTTTATTTATAATTTCTTCTGCAAAGCCAAAGGATAAAGTCATTCCGTTTCCTCCGATTCCGTTTATAATATGAACGTCCTTTTCTGCTTCAAGATGCAGCTCAGTTTTACCATTTGTCATTTTAGGATAAATACCATTCCAGGTTTCTATTAATTTCCATTGATCAATATTTACTAAATTCTTTAAATAGCCGAGGATCAATTGATTTATATAATTCTTGTCGAACGGATCGAACTCCAAAGCATACTCATGAGAGTCGCCTATAGTTAACTCCCCCTGCATATTTTGTGAAACCATGACATGGATACCCCACTTAAGGTATTCGGGTAACTCGTTCTGTAGTTTTGCTTTTAACTTATCGAGTGCTTTGGATGCCGTGAAGCTTTTATAATGCAGCAGGGATAAGCCACCGCATATTGAAGTCCCTAATTTATAATCCGGTTTATCTGAAACAAATCGCATCATCTGCAGCTTGCATTTTGTTATTTCCTGTTGTTTAAAAACTTCGGGATAAAGCACTTCAAAATCGGCTCCTGAACAAATAAAAATCAGATCGGCTTCATATCTTTTTGATCCTGAATAAGCAGAACCAGAATCTACTCTCGAAATTGCAGTACCCCAGATAAATTCAACTCCATAATTCTGAGATAGATACAAAGGCAGATTGCGGATACCTTCCCTGGGATCGACAATCACTTCATCATTACTGAATAAGCCTCCTTTTAAATCAGTTTGATTTATCCCATCAAATTTATTCCCAATCTGTACAGGGTCAATAAGGCTGACCGGTCTTCCGCTTTTTCTGAAGATACCAGACAGTTCCTCTAAAACATCCCATTCTTCCTGAGAATAAGCCAGATGTAAACTTCCACAGGCATTGAATGGAATAGAAGCCGCATTTAAGTATTCTTTCCAGATCTCTCTGGATCTGATTGCCCTTTCATAAAGCTGCCCGTCTGGCTGACCAATTGGCCAGAGCATTCCAAAATTTCTAATGGATGCCCCGATTGAGAACTGAGACCTTTCGATTACTTTAACCTTAAATCCTTTTAAGGCGAGAGCCCTTGCTGTTGCCAAACCCAAGATTCCGGCTCCGACTATAATTGCTGATCTGTTGTTCATATAATATTTTATAAAATCTGTGATTTAAGATGTTGCTTTTTAAAATAAAAAAAGGTGAGTAAAGACAATATGATTATCAGTAGGGAAGTAATCAATCCACTTATTTTAAAGAAATCTATCCAGCTGATCTGATAGGGATTAAAATTTTTAAACAATAAAATCAAAGTACTTCCTAAATAGCCAGCAGCATCAGAAATATACATCAGAAAGCCGATATTACTTTTGATCTTAAAATATGCTATCCAGCGTTCAAAATATACGGTGTGAAAGATGATATAAGGTAAATACATCGCAAAGCCTGCAAGAATCATCCAGTATACCGGATCAAATTTATTGAGCATTAACAATACGGTAATGACCAGTAAAAATATGCCGCTGAACAGATTGACAATCAGATTCATAAAGAAAGCATACTTATTGTCTTTAATAAAAATCATTAATGCAATAATGATCAATACCACAATCGCAATCGGGATTTCAGAGAAAATCAATAATGCGGGCGTATTTGAATATCCGTATCCTGTCCAGAATTCAATAGCAAAATTATCCCTCAGATCCCTGAAAATAGTAAGGCCCACATAAATCAATACTGAAAAAATAATGCCGGGCATAAATCGTTGAAAGAACAATTTCCTGTCGGAATAATCCATTGGTACTCTTTCTGTACGCAATCTGATATCTTCCTTACCCGGAGGAGGTAATCTGTGTAAAAATTTAGCTCCTAATATCAGCACTGGTAAAAAAATAAGACCGGTAAAAAATGGCATCCATACTTCGGATACT
>JBAZHY010000455.1:0-2770 GCA_041652175.1 Pedobacter sp. | reverse complement strand
CATACATTGTGGTTACCCCGAATCCTAATAAATCCCTGTAAAATCCCAGGGAGCGCTCAAGATCGGCTACTTTCAGATGCACATGTCCTATACGTGTTTGTACCGGAATAATATAATCTTTATCCATCTGGCAGATTAAATAGTTGAATGATTGCTGTTATTGAGTCAAACCAATTTGTTTCATAAAATAAGCAGGTAACGCAGCAAAAATGACCAACTAACTTCACTGGTTTACCATCCTCCTGTTCATAAAATTGAGGTGAGGGACTCAGGAAAAGCGCTATGCCATCATACAGATCTTTGGTATTCAGTCAGTTCTGTTTAAATTCCTTCCCGGTATAAACAATCAGGCCTTTTGCAGGATCTGCGGTATAATACCTCCCTTTTTTGACATTGTAAAGGACCACAAAGTGATTTTGCCGCCAGTGCAATATAGGGCAGTTCAGTTTCTTTCAACTGTTCAGGGCTAACTTTAACCCCTGAAGAACGAAAACCAAGTTTTTCTGCCGCTTCGCTAATCCCCAAAAGATTAACTCCCTCTTTATTAATCTGGCATAGATCTCTGAGCTTTTGATTATTAAGATTGCGGCCATAAAATTTACCTACCATGCGGAGGCAGGTAGGGCCACAGTCCATTTGTTCCCTTTGTTTATAATATGGAAACTTCAATATTGTTTTTTTATATTATGAATAAAAGATTGAATATTGCATATAAGTACTACCAATATTCAATTATTTGATACATTGTTCAGAGACCATCAATTTACAATCATTAAATACTTTGATCTATTAAGGAGATAAATATGCTTTTGTTTATATTATAACAAAGAATCTCTCAGAAACTTATCCAAGCTTTCAAGATCGAAGTTGCGTCCGATTATCTTTTTATCATTATTGACCAAATAATTCATTGGCAATACCTTAGTTACAAAATTTTCCACATTTTTAGAGTCCTTACTCTCAACCAGTTCGCTCACATTGTACCAGGGAAGGCCATCATATTTTGATATTTTTATCCACCATTCCTTGCTTGAATCAACAGAAACTGCCACAATGTCAAAACCATGATCCTTGTATTTTTTGTAGATCTCTTTAAGCTGAGGGGTTTGGTAACGACAGGGAGCGCACCAGGAAGCCCAAATATCTATGAGCGTATATTTTCTCTTTGAATAATCATAATTAAATGGCTTTCCGTAAACGTCATTGCCGTAAATTTGAGGCACCTCCCCGCCTATTCTTAATTTTTCTACAGATTTAATAAGATTATAAGCTTTTTGGGCATATTCTGTTTTCCTGATTTCAGGGTCCAATCCATCGAGTACATTTTTATAGAGCGAATAATTTTCAAAAAAATCCGGCATTTGAGTTATTAAATAGGGGGTGATGAGGGTAGAGGGATTTTTTTTAATATACTCGTATGTGCCTTGCTGATAGATAAGTCTTTCTTTATTTTCTACTATGCTTACTGAATCGAGGTATTTTTCATATATGTCATTATTACCCTTCTGTGAAAAAATATTAGCCTGATTAAGATAATTGCGTTTTACTTCAAGCAGCTTTTTCCTTTTCAGATTTACTCCTGAATAATATTCCTCCAATTTTTGTTGAGTGGCTGAGGTGGACTTTATACTATGGTAATTTTTTAAGATTTGATATTTCCCATTAGCCTGAAAGAAGTATTTTTCATTTTTTTCCAAATACAACAAACAGCCACTCCCCCATCCTGCTAGAGTAATTTTTCCAGCTTTAAACGGAGTGTCATTTCTAAAAGAGATTTTATAAAAACCTTCTTCAGGTACAGTAACATGAAGTTTAAACTGATTGTTTTTCACAATAGTGGAATCATAAACCTCTGAATAATCAGCATTCATTAGTCGTACTTTCGTTCCGTCAATACTATCTACTTTTGCAGTTATAGTAATTCCATTAATACTGTTTTGGCACGCTGGTAATGTCAGTGTAACTAAAAGTATAACTATACAGATGGGAGCTCTTTTCATATGGTTTTTATTGTTTTATTAAAAATTGTGGAGGAGAAGAACATCCTCCACAATTTTCATTTTAACATCTACTAGAATCAGTAGTAAGTAAGGTTGAGCATTGAGATGACGCTTCCTCACAAGTTTTGTTTCCTAAATACGTTGTTGCCACACTGGAAATACCGGTGAAACTGATCACATATTCCGGAGCAACCTGACCACCTAAAAGGCTGGCGAAGATTTTCAGTTCAGTACTGATCTTGTGTGATAAAAATAGATTTATTTGTTCAGTTCAGCAACGACTTTCTTTTCCTCATTAATTCTCCAATAAGATCCACCCGGTGCGATCCGTGTACAATTCGATCTAGAATCGCATCAGCGATAGTCCGTTCTCCAATTATCTCGTGCCACATCGTTACTGGTACCTGTGCGGTTATGATTAGAGAGGCTTTTGCATGCCTATCTTCAATGATCTCCAATAAAGCTGAGCGGTTATGCCCATCCATCGGTTGTATTCCAAAGTCATCAATAATGAGAAGATGCTGCCTTTCAATTTTAGCAATCACCTCTGTTCGTAGAGTGAAGCGAAGCGTCTCTACGAATTGTTCAATAAAGAGGAGTCTTCAGACTCCTTAATCATAAAATCCAGTTTATACCTGCAAGTGTCATCACCAGCGGGCAAAAAACACAAGTATTTCCTCAGTATAAACTTTGCCCTTATCGGAATTTTCACCAATAAGGGCAAAGCTCATTTAATCAATTATCCATTTCTTTCAGTAAATCATTCAGAT
>JBAZHY010000454.1:0-2777 GCA_041652175.1 Pedobacter sp. | reverse complement strand
AGATTCAGTCAGTATTCTGAAAGTAGACGTTGACAAAAATCCTCAGGCTGCGGCAGTTTATCAGGTTCAGGGTGTTCCTACTTTGATTCTTTTCAAAGAAGGTAAAATACTATGGAGACAAAGCGGGGTGGTTCCGAAGACTGGATTGGTTGGGGTATTAAAGAAATTTACAGTATAAATTATGCTTAACTTATTAAAGAAGATATTCGGTTCTGCCCCTAAGCAGGATCTTAGTCCACTAATCAGGGGAGGTGCTTATCTGGTTGATGTAAGATCTGCAATGGAATTTGCACATGGTCAGGTAAAAGGATCTGTAAACATTCCTCTGGATACAATACCATCAAAACTGGCAAAATTTAAGGGAAAAAAGAATATTATTGTTTTTTGCCAAAGCGGTAATCGCAGTGCTCAGGCTAAAATGTATCTTGAGCAACAGGGATTTACCAATGTTGTAAATGGTGGAACATGGCGGGATGTAAAAGCTTTTATGGAATAATATCAAAAACATTCACTAAAAATCATGATCTGTTTATTGGAAGATCTGTAAAAGTCTAAAAAATGAAAACAATAATTGTGGATGTCAGAACTGAAGCTGAATTTAAATTTGACGGACATGCAGAATGTAGTGTAAATTGCCCTTTGAATAAAATTGAAAGTTACGTGGATAATTTACGTCAGTTTGAAAAAGTAGTATTGGTTTGCAAAAGCGGTAGCAGAGCCGGTATTGCCAGAATTATTCTTTTACAATCAGGTATTTTAAATATCGAGAACCTGGGTGCCTGGCAGAATGTTTCATGTAATTAATTCCACTTTATATTGATATGGAAAATTTGAAAATTTTAATCCCGACTGATTTTTCTGTTCAGGCAGAATATGCTTATCTGATGGTTAAGCGTTTACAGGAAAAGACTGCAATTGACATCCATTTTTTACATGTTCTGAATGTTCCGGATACAGTAACAATGACTCCGGATGGTACAATTCAAACCTGTGGCGAGATTGATTTGAATTTCGTTAATCAGCAAAAGGATATCGCAGAACGAAAGCTCGCAAATCTTAAGGTTTTATATGGCGATCATATCCGGACTCATCTGGTATTAGGTAAAACTACAGACGCTATTCTCTCTTTTACAGAAGCGAACCGTTTTGATTTGATCGTGATGGGTACAAAAGGTGCGAGCGGTTTGAAAGAGAGAATTTCAGGTTCAGAAACTCAGATCATTGCCCGTAAATCAAAGACTCCATTATTATCCCTGATGTGCGACCGTTCTGATCTTCAGATTCAGAACATTCTTCTTGTGCATAATTTTAATAATCCGGCTCAGGAAAATCTGGAATTGATGAAAAAACTGATTAACTCATTCGATCCTAAGATCCATATGCTTCAGATTACTTCCGGAAAAGTGGAGCTGGAGAAAGCAAAGATTCAAGCTGATATGATTCGCTTTGCCGAATTAAATGAAATAAGCAATTTTGAATGTCATTTAATTAATGACAGGGATGTTGAAAATGGCGTGGTACATTTTAATCAGATGATTAATATGGATATTATATGTATCGGTACACATGGTAAAGGAGGGTTTTTTCATCAAAGTGCTACAGAGAAATTGATTAATCATCTCTTTAAACCGATTATTTCTTTTCATCTAAACACCTAAATATAATGGAATTTATTTTACAGCCATGGCCCTGGTGGTTTTCGGGGATAATGATTGCAGCCATCATGTTCTTTCTTTTATATTTCGGACAATCCTTTGGATTTTCTTCAAATCTAAGAACGATCTGTGCAGCGGTAGGTCTTGGTAAGTCAGCCAAATTCTTTGATTTTAACTGGAAAGCGCAGATCTGGAATCTGGTATTTCTCGTGGGTGCAATTTTAGGAGGCTTTATTGCCAGAAAGTTTCTGTCAACCGATGCTCCTGTTCTGATTTCGGAGGCTACAATTGAAGATTTGTCCAAATTAGGCTTTTCAGCACCTGAATCATTGCAACCCGCAGAGCTTTTCGGTCTCGATGCAGTTTTATCTCTTAAAGGATTTTTATTGCTGACTTTTGGAGGTCTAATGGTTGGTTTCGGTACCCGTTATGCAGGGGGCTGTACCTCAGGGCATGCTATAAGTGGCTTGTCAGATTTGCAAATCCCGTCTTTAATTGCTGTAGCAGGCTTTTTTATTGGTGGTTTAGTGATGACCTATTTGATTTTCCCTCTAATATTTTAAGAAATGAAGTTTATAAAATTCTTATTGCTGGGTATAGTTTTCGGAATTGTTATGACCAAATCAGAAGCTGTTTCATGGTTCAGAATTCAGGAGATGTTTCGTTTTCAGGCATTTCATATGTATGGAATCATTGGTACAGCAGTAACCCTTGGTGTGACAGGAGTTGCGTTGATCAAAAAATTCAGTATCAGGGATTTCCATGGGAACCCGATCGTATTTAATCCTAAAGACAAATCGGTAGCCCGCTATCTTATTGGCGGATCTATTTTCGGATTAGGCTGGGCATTAAGCGGAGCATGTCCGGGTCCGATGGTTGTGAATATTGGTTACGGTTATTGGGCAATGGCCATTGTATTTTTCTTCGCTATCGTAGGAACATACTTTTACGGTCTGATTAAGGATAAATTACCCCATTAAAATTAATCCGAATGTCTGAGAGGCAAGATATAGTGAAGAGACTCTTTTCAGTTGTAAATAAACTTATCGGGGTAATGGCACTATTGATTTTAATCATAATAGCCTTGCCTCTGGGTTATTATATCAGCAATCTGCCCCGAAA
>JBAZHY010000453.1:0-2781 GCA_041652175.1 Pedobacter sp. | reverse complement strand
ATCCTCATCATCCGACAAACTCATTGAAATACTATCTGCTCCGGCAATACCCTCAATTGACCCTTTAATACTCGATGCATTCAGTAATACCTTATCCAGTTGTTTTTCACGCATCTTCCACATTTTCTCCATGGCATCACGTTCCTTATGTATTGAAAGCCGCATACTCATATACCCTTCACGAATTGCTTTCCATTGTTCGGAAAACTCTGTTCCGGTTAGATAGTCATAAAGCATATGCATCTTATCTCCCTTGTTTTCCTGCGATTTTGATGCATTATAAAGTTTAAGAATACCATCTCTTAACACATAAGCAACTGCCTTGACTTCTTCAAATGAACAGATCCAGACACCATCACGCTCACCAAAACAATCCATCCCCTTAGGATAAACCTGAGTTACAATTACGGCAACATCCACCCCTTCCTTACGCATGTCCTTTTTAAGCTTATCTATCCAGTCATTCGCAAAATCCCTGGTTCGTTTACTTTCATAAATGATCTTACCGCAAGCCTGACCAAATCTGTTCCTGACCACCTGAATACAGTCTGCTCCCCGCACCCCTTTACCTACCTCTCCAATCTCATCAAAGGGAAATGTTACCCTCAATATTTCCTCCAGGATCAATTCCTGAACCTCTCCCTGTAATTGCATAGAACCCTGTTGTGCTTTACGACGCATTTCTTCGACCAGTTTCTTCTGATCTTCCAGTTGCTTTTCAAATTCTTTTATGCGTAACTGATGCTCAGTTTCCTTGAGCAGATTCTTCTCCGTTTCCTGTTTTTTTATCTGGTCAATAATCAGATTTCGCTCATTCTGCATCTTCCTTTGAATTTCCAGTTCAATTTCCTCTGCCCTGGTCTTAAGCTCCTGCTCTTTCCTGAGAAAATCAAGCTCTTTTTGTCCGGCCAGTTTTAATTTTTCCTGATTTTCCTTATTGGCATTCTCCAGAAAATTTAACTTACTTTCAAAATCAACTGCAATAGCCTTCCTCATTCCCTCTTCGATTTCCAATCTTTCCTTTGCAAATTGCTGCTCATATTTAGCTGCCAGCTCTTTTTGCTGTAATTTGAAATCCTCCTCCTTTTTCTGATATTCTTCGTCCTTCCTCTTTTGCCAGGCAATCATTTTATCGCGCAGTTCCTGTTCATATTCTTTACCGATTACCTCTTCCAGTGGAAAAGAATGACCGCATGATGGGCATTTTACTTCTGTAGACATATACTTAAAATTATTCCGGCTTTAAATCGACATCATTTATCTTAAGATACTAATATTTTTAGCGAAGTTAAGTAACAAAAACTTAATACTTCAAATTGAGATAAAATTCATCAATATAGGATCCTAACACTTATTTTTGATAAAAATACAACTTAGATGCATTTCTGATCCGTTTGGTTCAAATCTATTTTAAAGAATGATAGGAGTATAAATAAATGAAGGTTTTCGGGAGAGTATTAAAAGATCATTTTACAGGCAGGCAAAAAAGCAAATTATGGTTACATAACAGTTATGGTAAGCCTGAAGATATGCCGGTAGATGTTTTCTTCAGATCCGAAACAGAACTAAGTGAACTGGAGAAAATAGCTTTAAATCTTTGTTCGGGTACAACCCTGGATATAGGTGCAGGAGTTGGAAGCCATGCGCTTTATCTGCAAAAAAAAGGTATAGAGGTTACTGCAATTGAGCATTCTGTACAGGCCTGCGAAATTATGAGGGCAAGAGGCGTGAAAAACGTAATCAACATGAATGTAATGCAATACAGCGATAAAAGATATGATACCCTTCTAATGATGATGAATGGGATTGGATTATGTGAAGATGTAAAGGGTCTGCATAAGTTTCTGGATCATCTGAAAAATCTGCTATCTCCGGAAGGACAGGTTATTTTCGATTCTTCAGACATTGCTTACCTATATGAACCGGATGATTTTTTAATGAATAAATACTATGGTGAAATATCTTATCAATTTGAATATCAAAATATTAAAGGCAGTTGGTTTAAGTGGTTATATATAGATTTTCCAAAATTATCCAGACTGGCTGAGGAACATGGTTGGGCAAGTGAAATGATCTATGAAGACGATACTGATCAGTATCTTGCCAGATTAAGACTGATTTAACACTTAAGGTTTATAGAATTATCCTAAATGAATACAAAAAACTATTATTTCTCACTATTATTTATTTTATCTGCTTTAACAGGATTTTCCCAACAGTCAGGTACTATTGTTTCAGCCCCATCCGGTGATGAATATGTTAAGATAGACCCAAAAGGTAAAACTGTTATTCCAAATGGCAGATATCTTACTCCGGCTGGTAAATCTTACATTGTAGCACCCCATCCGTATGGTTTAGTTCTGAGTAATGACGGAAACATTGCTGTTACAGCTAATTCAGGGACCAGTCCCCTATCGATCAGTATCCTTAAAAACATACAATCCCCAAATCCGGAAATCATTCAGATACCCGAATCACCTAAAGGAGATAAGGGGATTATTGAATCTGTGTTTATGGGATTGGCGATCTCTCCCGACAATAAAAAAGTATATGTTGCGGGAGGTCAAACTAATAAAATATACATTTTTGACATTCAGACCGGTAAACCTTTGGGATCCATAGATTGTAGCTTTAAGAACAGTCAGGCAGATTATTCACATGGATATATCGGAGATATGGTCATGAATCGCGACGGAAGTTATTTGTATGCAGTAGACCAGATCGGTTTCAGAATGCTTACCGTTGATCTGAACTCCGTAAAACTGATTTCCTCCTGTCCGG
>JBAZHY010000452.1:0-2784 GCA_041652175.1 Pedobacter sp. | reverse complement strand
TACCGCCTGATGCATGATGGTAGCATGATCTTCCTGAGGCAAATAGTCGAAAAATACCCTGACATTTTTGCTTCGGCCAGCCTTAATTTTTTCTGCCAGGAGATTGGCATCTACTTCCATTACCCTCGGTATTTCGGTGGGGGTTAACCCTTCTTTTCCAACACCAATGTAAATATCCGTCTTATGACTAAAACCTTCCTGTAATAAATCTGAGTTTTGATTCAATAAGGATCCATTATCCCACCATAAACCCGGACTAACAATGATGTATTTATTGAATAATGCCGGCTTTTTCAGCAGAATCTCCGTCGCTAGCAGTCCTCCAAACGATTGACCGATAATAGTCCTGGTACCATTAGCCTTATATTTTGATTCAATAAACGGCTGTAATTCATCTTCAATAAATGAAATAAACCGGTCCGAATGCCCGGTTGTGGGATACCTTGTCTTATCCTTCTGAACTGACGTTGGAAAAGTAAAATCCCTTCTTCTGTCGACTGTTGCAATACCAACAACTATTGATTTAGGCACTTGCTTAACCCAGTCGAAACTATTGAACTGAACCAGTCCGGCAATATGAATAAAATCCTCATCTGCCGATCCATCCAGCAAATAGATAACCGGATATTGGGTTGTGTCATTTTTGCTATACCCTTCCGGAAGATAAATATTCAATATCCTTTTTTCCGCAAGTACTTTCGATTGCATTTCGTCAATCCAACCGAGTACAAAAGGTTTAGGGGTATCGACCTTCCGGCCGGGAGATTCCTGACCGAAAGTAAAAGTTGTCAGGGAAATTAAGATGATCAGTATAGAAAATCGATTCATTCTGTTTATTAGCTTTTGCCCGTTTAAGTTTCGGCACAATTTACATAAACCCTGCTATACTTATTCAGAAAGAAAATTCAATAAGTCCGCTGTCTGGATAGTTTAGTGTAGCGTCTTTGCTAATTGTTCAATAAAGAGGAGTCTTCAGACTCCTCAATCATAAAATCCAGCCTGTCCCTGCAAGTGTCATCACCAGCGACTGTAAAACACAAGTATTTCCTCAGTATAAACTTTGCCCTTATCGGAATTTTCACCAATAAGGGCAAAGCTTATTTAATCAATTATCCATTTCTTTCAGTAAATCATCCAGATCAAGAGCTCTTGTATACATATTTAAGGAGCCATCAATCTTATGAGGCCATAATTCCTTCGGCTTGTCCCAATACAATTCGACACCATTACCATCAGGGTCATTAAGATACAAAGCTTCTGAAACACCATGATTACTTGCACCTGTCAGGGGATAATTTGATTCCAGTAAACGATGATAAATTACAGCAAGATCTTTTCGGGTCGGATAAAGTATTGCTGTATGATATAAACCAACACTGTTAGTGAGTGCTGGCGGAAGTCCTTTGCTGTGCCAGGTATTCAATCCAATATGATGGTGATAGCCGCCGGCAGAAACAAATGCCGCCTGATTGCCATACATTGTGGTTACCCCGAATCCTAATAGATCCCTGTAAAATCCCAGGGAGCGCTCAAGATCGGCTACTTTCAGATGCACATGTCCTATACGTGTTTGTACCGGAATAATATAATCATTATCCATCTGGCAGATTAAATAGTTGAATAATTGATGTTATTGAGCCAAACCAATTTGTTTCATAAAAGCCTGATTATCCCAGAACAAATACTCTTCTATCATTTTACCATCCTTCCAATGTCCGATTGTAGACATTGCCAGCTTGAATTTTTTATTTGTCGGAGGAATAGTTTTTCCATTCCCAATCGGCATAGGTTTCGAAAATGTTCCTTCCATTTCACCAATTACACAAGTCCAGTCACCACTACCAAAACGCACAGGATGATTCTTAATTTTTGTATCAGGAGCAAAAACAAACATTGGTGTGAGCATATCAATGTGCTGTGGTGCCAGGCCTTGGGTTATTGAACCATCAGGGTAAATCACTTTAATATCATCCGCATGACTGATATTGAAATTTTTCCAATCCTGATTACTGTAAAATTCATAGTCAAGTGAATCAAATCTGACAAGCCGCATTTCAGTCAGGGCTTTTTCATCAGTAAATTTCTTGAGTTCCATTTGCAGGGAATCAACCTTTACCTGAAGGCCTGAGGAGTTACTGTTTGCACAGCCGGTAAAGACTAAGGTTGCAGCCATTACTAAAAGGGCCACAATTACATTAATTTTTAAAATTGCCTTTTTCATCTTGTTGTTGTTTTAATTGTTAGTGTTAATAAAACTGATAAAAGGTTAATTTGTTTGAGGTGCGATGCAATTAAAGTGATCCATTTAATTACTTAACGCTAACCGCGTTTTGTCTAAAACGTTATCAAGCTTAACAAGAAGGAAGTGAGATTAAATATAAGAAATTTGATAATAAGAAATTTATTTATTCGGGGCTTAGATACTGGCTTTAAAGGGGGATGAGGATATTAGGAGGTCTGCTGCCCGGAGAGTTTCCATCGGTTACGAAAATTGATTTTTTAGTACAACAGTAACCAGCTGTTGTACATTTTAGCGCAGCACCTCTCCGGACGTTAAATAACATCCCGTACATACGGGACAGACTCGCTGGACTATGTAAGATAAAAGGTTGTGATTTTTGGAGTTTAGGATAAATGATATATACAGAATACATTTCCCTAAAATAAAAAAATCCCGAAATTTCTTTCGGGATTCGTGGGAGATACTGGGTTCGAACCAGTGACCCCCTGCTTGTAAGGCAGGTGCTCTGAACCAGCTGAGCTAATCTCCCTTTGTTATTTTTT
>JBAZHY010000451.1:0-2784 GCA_041652175.1 Pedobacter sp. | reverse complement strand
AAAAGGTAAACCTGGGGGGAAATCATTAGGTGATACGCTTAAGCTCCTTTTTTTAAGTGCTTTAGCCTTTTTGAAGGAAGCTTATTTGAAAGATCAGCTTTCATTAAATACAATGAGACTTGGTATTAAGAATATTAGTTATGATAGAGTATCCGACTTTACAGTGAATATAATTATAGAATACCTAATAGAATATACTAATCAGCAATGTACTTTACACAATATTGAATGTGGAACAGAAGTAATATTAGCCTCTTTTGATCTAAAATCCGAAAACTGGGAAAAATCGACATATATACTTCCAAATTATAATGGCAAACCAATTATCTTTATTCCGAAAAAGTTGATCTCATCGAAAGGAAAGGCCGTATGTACAATTGATCAATTTGTGTCTTTTGGATTTAAAAACTTCATTCAAAATAGTCCAGAGGTACGTCATCTTAAAACAAATGGTAAACTCACATATAAAGCATATAAAGAGCATTTAAAAGAAACGGGCCGGTCTTTGAAGGATGTTGCAAGAGAATTACTCTCAAAGAATAAAGATATTCTATCAGAATTTGAAAATCTTAAGGTACCGAATATAGAGGAATTAAGTGCTAATGATCTTGAAGACATTACTAATTTGGATAAGTAGTTAAAGTATTTGTATTCCGTTTGTGATACTTATTGATGTTATTTCTATAGGTAGGATTAAATACATGTCATCCAAGATTCGAGCATTGCAGCGCATATACGATTAGGGATTTTTGTTCTCGAGGGAATATTTATGCTAATTTCTCAGATAATCGATTTAAAAACTAAGGATATATTGTTTTTTGTTCGCAATTTGGAAACAAAGAACAGAAAGCAATATATTTGTAGAATGAGAAATCACAATGGAATGCGCCCTCTGGACATTGTCGTCCTGATAAAGCTAATTACGCTGAAGGATAATCCCTGGCAATACAGAGATCTGTCTGCCTCACTGTTTATCAGTATTTCGGAAATATCTGCGTCATTGAACAGAAGCATGATTGCCGGATTAGTAGACAGTGAGCGCAAAAAAGTCATGAGAAACTCCCTCATGGAGTTTATCCAATATGGCTTGCACTATGTATTTCCTCAGGTACCAGGCCCGATAGTTAACGGAATTGAAACCGCACATTCGCATCCGTTTTATAAGAAACATTTCGCCAGTGACTTGCCATTTGTTTGGCCTGCAATAAACGGAAATGCCCGTGGACAGGCAATCGAACCTCTGCATAAGGGTGTGATCAAAGCTGTGCAACAGGATCCCGAACTTTATAAATTGCTGGCCAGCATTGATATTTTAAGGGTTGGAAAGGTACGTGAAAAAAACCTGGCTATTGCTGAGCTTAAAACATACATATTATGAGTCACAGGGAAAATTTGCTTCGTATAAAAGCGGTATACTCTGCACTTGGAGAATTGGCAGATAATGTAGTATTTGTAGGCGGCGCAACTGTATCTTTATATATCGACAGGTTGGCTGAGGAAGTTCGCCCCACTGATGATGTAGATATTCTTATAGAACTGATAAGCTATAAGGGATATGCCGCTGTTGAAGAAAAACTGCGGGAAAAGGGATTTGTTAATGATTGGGAATCCGGTGTGATCTGCCGTTATAAGATTCAAGGCATCGTTGTTGACGTTATGCCTACATCAGATGAAATACTTGGCTTTTCTAATCAGTGGTATACATTAGGTTTTGCCAATGCAATCAATTATGTTCTGGATGATGAATCGGTGATCAGAATATTAGCACCGGAATATTTTCTTGCCACAAAGCTGGAAGCTTTTAAACATAGAGGCAAAGGGGACGGCCGTACCAGTACTGACTTTGAGGATATCGTTTACTTTTTGAATAACCGATCAGGAATTTGGCAAGAGATAAATGATACACAACAAGCCCTGAAAGATTATTTGATCTATTCTTTCCGGGAGTTATTAAGCAACAAATATATTGATGAGTGGGTCAGCGTTCACCTGGAATATGCCGAGCAGGAACGGCAATACTTCATCCTGGGATCAATGCGGAACTTTGTCGATCTAAATGGTTAGATATACTAAGCGATTATTCGTTTGCATGGTAATTAGCTTTAGCTAAAATATCAACCCCTGATTTAATCCGGGGCTTTTTTTATGTCCAATAATTTTAAATCTTAAATACTAATTTAATGTGAGTTCGACATATAAATATTTGAATATCAATATCTAACCACATAGCTTGACTTATTTTATTCTAAGAAGAAAACATAGGTTGAAGCTAAGCTTCAAGGCTATCTGTATTTATAAAAAACTTAGTACTATGAAATGCTATGTTTCTATGTGGTTTTTTTAAAAGTTAAGTCGAGTTCACGTTAATTTAATACATCATCTTAACTTCGACATTCCTTGAAGAATATACCCCCTGTGCGTAACACCATTATAGAAGGTATTGAAAACAACGAGAATATCGTTTTTGACTTTGCCGGAGTAGAAATGGTTTCCAATTCTTTTGCTGATGAATGTTTCGCGAAGCTTATTTTTCACTTTGATCTACCCAAAGTGAAACAACATACCACATTTCAAAATGCAAGCCCATTTATAAAAGCGGTAATTGCCAATTCCTTTAAAGAAAGGTTACAATCATTGCATACGGCCTGAAAATCATTTCCCTGTTTCCTTCTATACGGTCCTAATTTATGCTCTTACTATCCAGGGCATGAAAAATATGTTTAAGCTGAAAGAATACACCCGGATGAGTAGACCCACTTAGAGGTTTTTTTCTTAAGTAATCCA
>JBAZHY010000450.1:0-2784 GCA_041652175.1 Pedobacter sp. | reverse complement strand
GCATTCCTCAGGGTTTTTCGTCTCTGGTTAAATCCAGCTTTGACTACCTGCCAGAATAATTTTTCATCACAATCCAGCTTGCCAACTTCATTCCTGGTCAATCTGATAACTGCAGATGTAACTTTTGGGGGTGGATTAAATACTCCGGGCTTAACTGAAAAGAGGTATTCTACTCTGTAATATGCCTGAAGAAATACACTTAATATCCCATATTCCTTGCTACCGGGTTTTTCTGCACAACGTTCAGCGACCTCTTTCTGAAACATTCCAACCACTTCAAATATCTGATCGCGGTTATCTAAAACTTTAAAAAGAATCTGGGAAGATATATTGTAAGGGAAATTCCCAATTACAGCAAGCTTTCCGGGAAAAAAGGATTTAAAATCAAGTTCGAGGAAATCCCCATTAATCAGTTTTTCTCCAAGCTGAGGATATTTCTTCTTCAAAAAATCATACGATTCTGTATCAATATCAATAAGAAAAGTATCCCAATCCTTCTTATTCAATAAAAAATCTGAAAGAATACCCATTCCCGGACCAACTTCCAGAACTTGCTTATACTGATCTTTTGCCTGAAGACTGTTCACTATCTTTTCAGCAATGTTTTTATCCGTTAAGAAGTGTTGCCCCAGATATTTCTTTGCCTTTACTAAACTCATACCAACTGTATTTGGCGCAAATTACGTAAAAATGAGATATCGAATGAGCAAATTACAGGAATGAAAGCATTACAAATAGAATTTATTTGTCAATGTATTGAATTGCTAATATGTCTGTGGAGATTACCCTCCCGCAAAAGAATTTCCCAATGAATAGTGATCTCCGGAAACTTAAAACTTATTACCTGATTGCAGTTTGAGATTAAAGTCTTTATTTTGCGTTAATTATTTCATAAACGGGAAAGAAGGAATGAGCGATAAAATTAAAGTTGGAATATCAATAGGTGATGTAAACGGCATCGGATTGGAGGTTATCATCAAAACTTTGATGGATAACCGGATCATGGATTATTGTACCCCAATAGTATACGGACATACCAAAGTAGCTTCTTTTCATCGCAAATCATTGGACATCAACGACTTTAGCTTTAATGTAATCAACAGTCCGGAACAGGCTCATGAAAAGCGCCCAAATATGATTAATTGTTGGGATGAAGATGTACGGATTGAGTTGGGCATGACCACCGAAACCGGAGGTAAATATGCATTCATTTCCCTGGAACGAGCTTTAGATGATCTTTTAGCCGGAAAAACCGATGCCCTGGTAACGGCACCAATCAACAAACACAATATTCAGAGCGATAGTTTCAATTTCGCAGGCCATACAGAATATATTCAGGCAAAAACAAATTCACAGGACTCTCTGATGTTTTTAGTTGCTGAAGATATTCGTGTTGGGGTGGTCACCGGACATATTCCTGTCACTGAAGTTCCGGCAAAAATCACAAAAGAGGCAATCCTGTCAAAGCTTGCCCTGATGAACGATAGTTTAAAGAAGGATTTCTGGATACAAAAACCAAAGATTGCTGTTCTGGGACTAAATCCACATGCAGGGGATGCGGGCCTGATTGGCAATGAAGAGCTTGAAACCATTGTTCCTGCAATCGAAAATGCCAATGCAAATGGTATTTTTACTTTCGGACCCTATGCGGCAGATGGATTTTTTGCAGCAGATACTTATCTGAAATTCGATGCTGTACTGGCAATGTATCACGATCAGGGTTTAATTCCATTCAAGCAGATTGCATTTCATAACGGGGTAAATTTCACGGCCGGACTGCCGGTTGTCAGAACCTCCCCAGATCACGGAACAGGATATGACATTGCCGGAAAAAATCAGGCTTCAGCAAATTCATTCAGGGAAGCATTATTTACCGCAATCAATATCGTAGAACGTCGTAGGGAAAGTGCTGAACTTACTTCAAACCCGTTAAAACTCAGTAAATTTTCAAAGGACAGGGATTAACCTGAAAATATTACTCAACAGAGCTAATCTTATCTGATTTTCAAAAAACTGTTAGCAACTAAATAAATTTTCCTAAATTTGCAGGCTCAATTGGCGTGCTTTGAAATCGTTACTGCAATATAGCATTCCGTTTACGGGATTAAAGACTGGAATTCACGAGTTCGGATTCGAGGTAGATGATATTTTTTTCAACGAGTTTGAATACTCATTGGTTAAAAGCGGGAAGCTGAAAGTCAGGCTCAATTTAGACAAGCAGGAAACAATGATGATCCTGCATTTTCATATTTCGGGCGAAATAAAATTGGCCTGTGATGTTTGTCTGTCGGATTATCCTCTTCAGGTGGATATAAAGGAAAGACAGATTGCAAAGTTTACCGATCAGGAAGATCTGGAAAATGACACTGAAGAGATCATCGTGCTAAAGAGAAGCGAATCAGAGATCAATGTAGCTACATTGATTTATGAGTATATCAATCTGGCGGCCCCTTATATCAGCCGTTGTGAAGATGAAGGAAATACTCCATGGTGCGACAGTGAAATGATTGAGAAATTAAAGCAGTTGGCTCCTGGCACAAAAGAGATAAAAGAAGAAGAAATTGCTGACCCAAGGTGGGAAGCCTTAAAAAACATAAAAAAATAATAATTAATACATAGGAACAAATGGCACATCCAAAACGGAAAATATCCAAATCGAGAAGAGATAAAAGAAGAACTCACTACAAAGCAGTAGCTCCGGGTTTAACTACCTGTCAAACAACCGGTGCTGTACACTTACCTCACCGTGCGTATACAGTTGATGGAAACTTGTATTACAACGGA
>JBAZHY010000449.1:0-2798 GCA_041652175.1 Pedobacter sp. | reverse complement strand
GGTAGCACCAAATTCATGGCCGATCTGTCTCAGTTCTTCACCGGTTTCATCCTCGAGCTCGGTAGGAAAGGGGCCACTTCCAACACGGGTACAATAGGCTTTGAAAATGCCAATAACACTTCCAATGTTTTTAGGGGCAACCCCTAAACCGGTACAGGCTCCTGCTGTGGTGGTATTGGAAGAAGTAACAAATGGATATGAACCAAAGTCGATATCCAGCATGGTTCCCTGAGCACCTTCTGCCAGAACTTTCTTTCCTTCTTTCAGATACTGATTAACAAAATGTTCGCTATCCACCTGAGGGATGGTTTTAAGAAGTTCAACAGCTTCAAAAAATGCAGTTTCTTTCTCTGAGTAATCCGGAATTTCGCCGTAGTGTGACAGGATTGAACGATGCTTGTTTACCAGTCGGTCATAACGCTCACGGAAGTCGCTTAGCATAGTATCACCTACACGTAATCCGTTTCTTCCGGTTTTATCCATATAAGTTGGACCAATACCTTTTAAAGTTGAGCCAATTTTTGAAGCACCCATATTACTTTCAGATGCGGCATCCAGTAATTGGTGAGTAGGTAAAATAAGATGAGCCTTTCGGGCAATTACCATTTTTTTTCGGGCAACCGGGTCAAATCCGTTTTTCTTCAGATTATCAAGCTCTCTTTTCAGAATGATAGGGTCAATAACTACACCATTCCCGATCAGGTTCATGGCTTTATCGTTGAAAATTCCGGAAGGAATTGTATTTAATACATATTTTTGATTGTCAAATTCTAATGTATGCCCTGCATTTGGCCCACCCTGAAAACGGGCAATTAAGTCGTATTCCGGACTTAGTACATCAACAATTTTTCCTTTTCCTTCGTCGCCCCATTGGAGGCCTAACAATACGTCAACAGTCATGATTTAATACAGGGGGTATAGTATATTGAGTTTAATTTTTATTAATATAAGATTCGCAGTGTCCTTCTTTCAAACGTGTACAATTACCATACAAATTCAGGGAGTGATGTTTAATATCGAATTTTAAAATATCGCCCATCATACTTTGTATTTGCTGTATCCGGGGATCGCAGAATTCAACGACTTTGCCACAATCAAGACAAATGATATGATCATGTTGTTTATAACCATATGATTTTTCGAATTGAGCCATATTTTTACCAAACTGGTGTTTGGTAACAAGATCACAGGAAACCAGTAATTCAAGTGTATTATACACTGTGGCACGGCTTACCCTGTATTTCTTATTTTTCATGTGGATATATAGCGATTCCACATCAAAATGGTCATTACGAGAATAAATTTCTTCCAGAATTGCATAACGCTCCGGGGTTTTACGGAGGTTTTTATTTTCAAGATAAGCCTCGAAAATTTTTATTACAAGTGCAATGGTGTCTGTTCCTGACATAGCGTTTTAAAATGACCCCCAAATTTATCCAAAAAATAGGAATATTCAGTATTTAATTCAGGAAGCCTTAACTATATCGTTATTATTTGAGTCAAAACGGGTTACGGAACTCACTCCAACTACTTCTTTGAGCTTATTGATCAGATTGTCGAGGTGCTTGGTATTATTTACATACACCATAATTGAACCCTCAAAAATACCATCATTAGTATCAACAGTAATGGACCTCATGTTCACTTTAAAGTCGTTTGAAATCACAGTGGTAATTTTATTAATAAGTCCTACTTCATCTATACCGGTAATATGTAATCCTGTCAGAAAAGCTAGTTCTTTTTGAGAATTCCATCTGGCTTTCACTATTCTGTAACCATAGTTTGACATAAGTTTTGCAGCATTAGGGCAATTTGTACGATGAATTTTTATGCCATCACCGACTGTAACAAAGCCGAAAACATCATCTCCCGGAATTGGGTTACAGCAACTTGAAAGTTTATAGTCCAGTTTTTGTAAATCTTCACCGATTAATAAAGTATCATTCTCAGCACTTTTAACTTTTTTGGTCAGAAGATCATTATAAACCGGTTCAATTTTTTCAGGTTTGTTTTCAACAACTTTTTCAGAAGCTGCAAACTCTTTCAAGTGTTTAATATCAATTTTTCCCTGCGCCACATTGAAAAAGAGGTCAAGAGTGGTTGGCAGCTTAAAATAATAACTGAGTTTGTAAAGATTGTCTGTGTTGTAGGTTATTTTTAGAGACTTAAGTTTTCTTTCAAGAATTTCCTTACCCTGCTCTGCAATTTTTCTTTTCTCTTCTTTCAGCGAAGATTTAATCTTTGACTTGGCTTTAGCGGTAACTACAAAACTCAGCCAGTCTTCCTTTGGCGACTGTTTGCCGGAGGTGATGATTTCTACCTGATCGCCGTTTTGTAATTTATGGGAGAGGGGTACCAGTTTGTGATTGACCTTTGCACCGATACAGCTTGCCCCAATATCAGTATGTATTTCAAAGGCAAAGTCGAGAGCAGTTGCATTTACAGGAAGTTGTATTAATGCTCCTTTAGGTGTAAAAATAAAAATCTCATCAGAGAAAAGGTTCATTTTGAAATCATCCAAAAAATCGAGTGCATTGGCTTCCGGATTACTGAGTAATTCACGTACCTTATGAATCCATTGATCAAGGCCGCTGTCTGAATTAGGCTCTTCCTTGTATTTCCAATGTGCAGCGAATCCTTTCTCTGCAATTTCATTCATCCTGTTAGTGCGGATTTGTACCTCAACCCACTGACCTCGCGGACCCATTACAGTAGTATGCAGCGATTCATAACCATTAGCACGAGGGGATGATATCCAGTCGCGCAAACGATCAGGATTAGGATGATAAAGATCGGTT
>JBAZHY010000448.1:0-2822 GCA_041652175.1 Pedobacter sp. | reverse complement strand
ATTCAGTTCGATCAGGTCAAGATCATTTAGCTTAAACCCTGCTTTTTTCAAAGCCTTTGGAATAGCTTCAATCGGGCCAATACCCATAATTCTCGGAGGGACACCGACCACGCCATAACTTACAAGCCGTGCAATCGGCTGAACATTCAATTTCTTAAGCATACTTTCTGATACAACCAGCACAAATGCCGCACCATCAGAAGTTTGAGAGGAATTTCCGGCAGTGACAGATCCGCCTTCAGCAAAAACAGGCTTTAATTTTGCCAGTTTATCAGGGGCAGTATCCGCACGGGGGCCTTCATCTGTGTCAACAATATATTCTCTGGTCTTTTGCTTCAGATTTTCATCCAGATAAGTCTCTTTTACAGTAATCGGAACAAGTCCATCCTTCAGGTGACCATTTCTGATTGCTTCAATTGCTTTTTGATGTGAATTAAAGGAGAAAGCATCCTGATCTTCACGACTTACCTGATATTCCCTGGCAACAGCTTCAGCAGTTAAACCCATGCCCCAATACCAATCGGGATTATTCTTTGCTACTTCCGGATTTGGCACCAGCTTCCATCCGCCGAAAGGCATTCCCGACATTACCTCCACCCCTCCGGCAACAATACAATCAGCCATTCCCGAATCAATTTTAGCTGAAGCTATTGCTATAGTTTCGAGTCCGGAAGCACAGTAGCGATTCACGGTCACGCCGGGTACTTTATCAGTATCTAGACCCATCAAAGAGATCATACGACCAATATTGAGACCCTGTTCTGCTTCAGGAGTAGCATTTCCTACTATTACATCATCAATTTGCTCCTTATCGAGATTCGGCACGGATGCCACCAGATGTCTGACAAGCTCTGCTGCCAGATCATCAGCTCTGGTGAACCGAAATACGCCGCGGGGAGCCTTTCCTACGGCGGTTCTGTATGCTGCTATGATATATGCCATTTTTTTAGTAGTTAGTAGTTAGTATTAAGTAGTTAGTATAGAGTACACCGGATACTCTGTACCGGCACTCAAACTTTCTGCTTAAGTTTTAGTTGAACAGAATAATTCATTTTTTGAATTTCCCCTATTTGTTCCGAGATACGATTCAATTCTTCAAGTTTTAAGTAATTTAAGTTCTTCGATATTACAAGTTGTGTTTCCAGTTCGTAAGATGAAGCATGTGCAATGGACAAAAATTGTATAAACTCCTTATCTGAATTACGCCCCGCACCTTCAGCTATATTAGAAGGAATTGAAATTGCTGACCTGTTAATTTGGGTTACTAATCCAAATTTTTCATGTTCAGGAAATTTTCCGGTCAATAAATATACAGAGGTTACCAGATCAATTGATTTTTGCCATAATTTCAACTCTTTATACTTATGCATGTCTCTAAACTTATGCGATCTGATTTCTAAATACTTTGTACTAAATACTTTGTACTAAACAAAACATTCTAATTCCTCAAAGGCTTCCCTTTAGTCAAAATGCTCTGAATTCTTTCGAGTGTTTTCTTCTCAGCGCATAGTGACAGGAAGACCTCCCTTTCGAGATCAAGCAAATATTGTTCTGAAACCAGGGCGGGCTGTGAAAGATTTCCGCCACAAAGTACATAACCAAGTTTTTCGGAGATCTTTTTATCATGTTCAGAAATATAATTTCCGGCGTACATAGAATTTGCCCCTGCATAAACTATTCCCATTCCCTGTTTACCCAAAACCCGAATATCTTTCCGTCTGACCGGCTGAGTATATCCAAGCTCTGCCAGTTCAATTGCTTTATTCTTTGCATCAATGATCAAACGATTTCTGTTCATACTGATGCTGTATTTTTCCTTTTGCAGATAACCCAGGTCAGCTGCTTCATGACCTGAAGTAGAAACCTTTGCCAAACCAATGGTCAGGAAACGCTCCCTGAGAGCGGCCTGTTCAATCTGTCCCTCTTTAAAATCATCCGATAAACGAAGCGCAAATTCTTTGGAACCACCACCACCGGGGATTAATCCGACGCCAAACTCTACTAATCCCATATAAGTTTCAGCATTAGCCTGAACATAATCTGCGTGCAGGCATAATTCACAGCCACCACCAAGGGTAAGGTTATGTGGTGCTGCCACCACCGGAATATTGGAATAGCGCATCCGCATCATGGTATTCTGGAACATTCTGATCGCAATGTTAATCTCATCCCAATCCTGCTCTACAGCAGCCATAAAGATCATTCCGATATTAGCTCCGGCTGAGAAATTGGCTCCATCATTCCCGACTACCAGGCCTCTGAAATCCTTTTCTGCAAGATCAATGGCCTTATTCAATCCTTGCAGGACTTCACCACCGATGGTATTCATCTTGGTGTGGAACTCAACATTCAGGATTCCATCGCCCAGATCGGTAATAGTTGTACCTGAATTTTTCCAGACAGTTGAAGTTGGTCGAATATTATCCAGAATGATGAAAGCTTCAGATCCCGGAACAGTTTTATAGGTTTTAGAAGGGATATCATAATATTTTTTAATCCCATTCTCTATTTTGTAAAATGATTCATTTCCCGCAGCAAGCATTTCATGTACCCAGGATGCAGCTTCACCTGTCTGCCCGATAGCCGGATTGCTATATTTTTTCATGCCTTCGAGGGCGGCTTTAACACCTAAGGCATCCCAGACCTCAAAAGGCCCGAGTTCCCAGCCAAACCCGGCACGCATCGCATCATCAATTCGATAAAGCTCATCTGATATCTCAGGTATACGATCTGAAACATACTCGAATAGTCCGAAGAACGAAGTACGGAAGAATTCAGCCGCCTTATCTGTACCATTTGCAAATACCTTCATCCGGTCCCGA
>JBAZHY010000447.1:0-2826 GCA_041652175.1 Pedobacter sp. | reverse complement strand
AGCTGCTGCCCATAATTTTGTTCAATATGATGAATTAGCGGAAGGAATAGGTAAAAGACTGGCAGATTTAACCCAGTCTGAATGGGGTATGGTTTCTGCGGGTTGTGCTGCCGGAATGAAGCATATCACTGCGGCGTGTGTTACAGGAGGGGATCCCGAAAAATTGATCCGGATTCCTGACCTGACCGGTTTTGATAAGAATGAGGTAATTATTCCGCTTTATTCCAGGAATACTTATGATCATGCAGTTAGAAATATCGGTGTTAAAATAGTGCATGTCTCAAATGTTGCTGAACTCGAAAAGGCAATTAATCCTAAAACAGCAATGATTTATGTAAATGCTGTTGATGGTTCTTTTACCGGTCAGCCTTTTTCTTTGGAAGTAATTGCAAGTGTAGCTAAACCTAAAAATATTCCTGTTCTTATTGATGCTGCTGCAGAAAATCTGACTATCCCTTCCGTGCATCTTAAACGTGGTGCAGATCTTGTAGCTTACAGCGGGGGTAAGGCAATGAGAGGTCCCCAGTGTGCCGGTTTGATGCTTGGAAGAAAAGATATTCTGATGTCCGCCTGGCAGGCGAGTTCACCTCATCATGGGCCTGGCCGTGATAATAAGGTAGGCAGGGAAGAAATGATCGGTATGATGGCGGCAGTTGAAACCTGGATCAAACGCGACCATAATGCGGAGTATAAAACCTGGACAGCCAGACTTGATTTTATGGCTAAAAAGGCTCAAAGTATACCGGGTGTTAAAACAGCAATTGAGCATCCCGAAGAATTATCTAACAAACACCCTACTCTTAGGATTTTTTGGGATCCTGCAAAATTCCATGTCACCGGCTATGAGGTTGCCGAAGAATTAGGCAGTACCAGGCCACGGGTGGCAATCGGATCAAGAGATGAAAGTGATGGAGGTACCTCAATTGATATTGTTTCAAGTCATATGCAGGAAGGGGAAGAGAAGATTGTTGCCGACAGGGTTTTTGAGGTTTTGTCAAGAAAGCGCAGTCCAAAATCTGATGTGATGGCAGCTCCGGCGGTGAATCTGTCTGGTCTTTGGGATGTTGATGTTAAGTTCTTTAGCAGTATTATCAGACATACCATTAATATTCAACAGGATGGTAACTGGATTAATGGTACTCATAAAAGTCAGTTTGATGAGCGTAACATAGCAGGTACTCTTGAGGCTAATCAGCTCAAACTTAGCAGCACTATGCAAAGACCCGGCGATCGTATAACATTTTATTTCTCAGGTACTGTTAGTGCTGATAAAATGTCTGGTAATATCCATATGGGAGAATACCGTACTGCAGAGTTTACAGCCGTTAAAAATACAACGAAGCCTGCACGTAAGAAAGTGCTTGTTCCAAAAGGGCCTCCATTGGCAACCTGAGAGGGATTTGAGTTGGTTTTGATAATAAGTACTATTTAAAAAGGATAAAAAGGTATTTTTTTTTATATCTTTCCTTGATAATTTTGATCTTATTTTTAATTTAGATTTATATAGGAGCATTAAGTATGAAAAAAATTTTACTAATTTTTATTTCTTCGTTTATTTTAGTTTCATGTTCTAATAAAAAGGATTATGAGACTGTTTTTTCGAATCCAGAATTATATTCTAAAACAGTAGGCTTATTAACGGATGTCATTACTTATGATATTTTTAATCCCCCTGTTGCAAGCAGGATTTATGCTTACAGTAATCTGGCTGCATATGAGGTCATTGCATCAAAATCCCCTAAATACAAATCTATTGGTATAAAATTTAAGGATTTTAAGAAGCCCGACTTATCTCATAAGCCAGTTAACAAAGAGTTTGCCGCACTTCTGGCTTTGATGTATGTTGGACGGGAGTTAACTTTCTCAAAAGATTCCACTCAAAAAATTATTGACGGGCATGTTCAATTAGCTAAAGATAGCGGAATGCCTCAGGAAGTAATTGAAAACTCTCAGGAGTATGCACATGCCTTTAGCAATGCTGTTTTAGATTGGAGTAAAAAGGATAATTACAAACAAACCCGCTCTGATGTTAAATACACAGTAAACACGGGTGAAGAGGGTAGATGGGTTCCAACCCCTCCGGCCTATATGGCGGCAATAGAACCTAACTGGATGAAAATACGTCCGGTAATGATTGATTCAGCAAGTCAGTTTTTACCTAAACCTCCCACTGGTTTTAATAAATCTAAAGAAAGCAAATTTTATGAATTAGCTGATGAAGTATATCAGGTTGGTGTTAAGTTAACAGACGAACAAAAAGCTATTGCTGATTTTTGGGATTGTAATGGATTCAAGGTTAATGTTTCAGGTCATGTTATGTTTGCTACAAAAGCAATGACCCCCGGAGGTCACTGGATGGGTATAACAGGTATAGTATGTAAAAATCAAAAAGCAGATTTTGATAAAACGATATACTCATATACCGGAGTTTCAATTGGAATTATGGATGCATTTATTGCATGCTGGAATACAAAATTCACCTATGACCTCTTAAGACCGGAAACCTATATTAATCAATTTATAGATAATGCCTGGAAACCATATCTTCAAACACCTCCTTTCCCAGAATATACCAGCGGACATTCAATTATTTCAAGTTCTGCGGCTACGATTCTGACTAAAATTTATGGAGAAAGTACTCCTTTTGTTGATTCGACGGAAAGACGATGGGGATGGCCTGACAGACATTTTAAGAATGTAAAAGAAGCTTCGCATGAAGCTGCACTAAGTCGATTGCTTGGAGGTATCCATTATCGTGAGGCCATGGAAGAAGGTTTGGTTGAGGGTAAAAAAATCGGGGAACTCGTATTTAATAAAATGAATTAA
>JBAZHY010000446.1:0-2830 GCA_041652175.1 Pedobacter sp. | reverse complement strand
AATAAGGATAGCAAGTATATGTATACTGATTTCTATAGTCAGTCTATCCGGATGTCAAAAAGATTTGCTGGATCAGCAGCCATTAACGGACTTGTCGGAAGGCTCGTTCTGGAGTAGTGAAGGCGATGCAATGCTTGCCTTAACAGGAATTTACAATGGGAGTAGTGTTGGAAACAATGCGTATAATAATGAGCTGCTTATTTTAGCGAGTATGACCGATGATTCAGACTATAAAAACAGCAAAGTCGGACTCATTTATAGTGGTTACGTGGTTTCCAGTGATGGCCAGGTAGCGGGTTCCATCTGGCAAAGGGGATACCGTACCATTTTTAAAGCCAATTACTTTCTCGCAAATATTGACAAAGTAAAAATGGATGCAGCAAAGAAGGCTGAGGTAATTGCCGAAGCTAAATTCTTAAGAGCTTACGAGTACTCGCACCTTGCTATGTATTATGGAGGTGTTCCATTGGTTAAACAGGTTTTAAGTGTTGAAGAGTCTAACAATCAGGTTCGTGCAACCTTGGCAGAAGTTACAGAATATGCTAAAACTGAATTGGTGGCAGCAGCTAAAGATTTACCTGCAACCAGACCTGAAAGTCAAAAGGGCCGTATCCTAAAGGCTGCCGCTCTTGCTGTTAAAGGAAGATTAGACCTGATGGATAAAAAATGGGCAGATGCAGTTAAAACTTACAAAGAGATTATTGATCTGAATGCTCATATTATTGATCCACGCTATAAAGCAATATTTGAAGAAAAAGGTGAAAGCAGTAAAGAGATTATTTTGGCCACTAATTGCATAGCTGGTCTTTATGGAAATGCTCAAAATCAGAGAAATTATCATCCGGATGTTTACGGTGGTTACCAGGAAGATGGTGCCTATGAAGAGCTGGTCAGCAGTTATCTGATGAAAGACGGGTTGCCAATTGAAACTTCACCGTTATATGACCCTGCCAAGCCTTTTGAAAATCGTGATCCACGTCTTTATGCTACAATCTTTCTTCCGAATTATACTGTATTTAACGGAGTAAAATTCACAACTGCAAATAGTGGAATAGGAAAACTGGTTGGTGCGACCGGATATGGCTGGAAAAAATATGTGACAGAAGGTTATGCGGGAGACTTTGGTTCCTCAGGTGATGATATTATTCATATACGTTATGCAGAGGTGCTTTTAAGCTACCTGGAAGCTAAAATTGAAAATAACGAAGCGATTACTCAGGCATTACTTGACGAAACAATTAATAAAGTGAGAGGTAGGGCCGAGGTAGCTATGCCTGCTGTGACTGAAACAGACCGTACAAAATTGAGAGAGATTCTTCGCAGAGAAAGGAGAATAGAATTTGCTCTGGAACGCGTAATCAGATACATGGATATCCGCAGATGGGGGATTTGGTTTGACGTGATGGAACAACAGTTTCATGGCATGAAACTTACTGATGATCCTGCCAACTACACCGCTTCGAAAGTTGAACTTTCAGGAAAATATAAAGGTCATCTAATGACTATTAATAAAAAAGGATCACATAAACCGGGCTGGGCTCTGCTTCCTATTCCTTTAACAGAAATACAGCTGAATCCGAAGTTAACTCAGAATCCGGATTATTGATCATCGGATTGTCTGAAATAACACTTTGATAAAATAATGATGTATTTAGTTTTTTCAGCCGGTATATGCCGGCTGAAAAAACTTTCTGCAGGATTGTAATTCTTTTCTGATCAAATGGTTTTGTTTAATGCATTACTCAGGCTATTAAATTCACTGACATGAAAAACCTGTATTTATTTTTAGTTCTATTCGAATTCGGCAGACTTTTTATATCACAATCATTTGCCGGTACAGCATCCTTGATTCATGAACGCTGGAGCAGTTTCTTTTCAACTATTGATTTACCTAAGCAGAATGCCGTAAAGAAGCTTGATTTAGGAGGGGGAGTCTCGCTTGAGATGCTTTATATCCCGCCGGGCGGGTTTAAGATGGGCAGTACAGCAGCCGAGAAAGCCTGGGCCACCGGTATTGAAGGTGGGGCAACGCCCGGTACAGCACGGGAGTCTTACGAAGGTGAACATCCACGAGCAATGCGCATAAAGGATGGTTTCTGGATGGGACGTACGGAGGTTAGTGTTGGTCAGTTCAAACGTTTTGTATCAGAAAGCGGATATATTACAGATGCAGAGAAACCGAGTGGTAAAACTCAGGTTTTTGATCCGGAATGGAAGATCACAGCTAAAGCCCCACCCCATCCATGGATCCCGCTTAGTGGTAAAAGTTGGAGGGATCCGAATTTTGGTTTCCCGCTAAGGGATAATTACCCGGTTGTATGTGTCAGCTGGAATGATGGCAGGGCATTTTGCGAATGGCTCACTAAGCGTGAGCGTGCAGCAGGCAGGCTTCCGGAAGGACTTGAATATCGTCTGCCTACCGAAGCAGAATGGGAGTACGCAGCCAGGGGAGGCATTGAGGGAACCTATTTCTGGTGGGGGAATGATTTGAGTGATGGAGAAGGCCGTCTGAATATTTCTGCTATTGACTTTTTGCCCGGACGGAACAAAACCTGGCCATTAGCCAAAGCACCCTGGAGCGATGGTTTTGCATTCGTTTCTCCTGTTGATCATTTTGGAGAAAAAGGAAGAAATGGCTTCGGACTGGCGGACATGTGTGGTGGTGTATGGGAGATAGTGCTGGATCATTTTGACCCTAAAGGCGGTCATGAGGAACCCTATTTTACAGATCAGAACTATCGTCCCGTTTGCCGTAGCGGGAACTATTTTGATGTTCCGGGCAATGCCCGTGTTGCGGTCCGCCTGGGGCTTCAGGGGATTAGCTATTCAG
>JBAZHY010000445.1:0-2830 GCA_041652175.1 Pedobacter sp. | reverse complement strand
TTTACGTTTTTAGGTAAACCCAAAACCGCGACTGTCTCTCTGGCAGGAAAGTCTGATATAAAAAAAGAACCATACACCTCATTAACTGCGGCAAAATGTTTCATATCACTTAAGAATATAGTGGTTTTAACAACGTTCTGAAACCCGAGTCCTGCAGTTGTGAGTAGAGCCTCCAGATTTTTCATTACCTGCATAGTTTCTTCAGAAACAGAACCGGAAACGAGTTCGCCACTTTCCGGATTGATGGGAATCTGCCCGGAAATGAACAATATATTACCAGTCTGTACTGCCTGACTATAAGGTCCTATAGGCTCAGGAGCTTTGTCAGTATAAATAATTGATTTCATGTTAATGATACTTTAGCATTTATATCCCAAATCAGAATATATACCATTGCAACAACTTATAAATTATTCCTGCCAAAAACATAATGATAGCAGTAGCATTTATAATATGCATAACCTTGAGATTGAAACTCTTTGGCCGATTGGGATCGTTCTTCCTGAAAAAATACATGGATATAAAATTATTAAATAAAAAAAAGAGTCCCGAATAATCAGGACTCTTTTTTACAATATGCTTATATACAGTATTGTTTATTATTGTTGTTTAATTTCAACACGACGATTCTGAGAACGTCCTGCTTCAGTAGCATTTGATGCTACAGGACGGCTTTCACCATATGCAGTAATTGAAACTCTGTTAGAAGCAACACCAGCATTCACTAAGTAAGTTTTAACTGAATTAGCTCTGTCTCTTGATAAAGTCATATTGTACTCTTCAGTACCTTCAGCAGATGCGTGACCATCTAACTGAACAACTGCATTAGAGTTAGCTTTTAGATTAGAAGCAACGCCATCAAGGATAGAATAAGATGATGTTCTTAATACAGATGAGTTGAACTCAAACTGGATTGGAAGAGAAGGACCAGCTGCGAATTCAGGACATCCGTTTAATGCAGCAGTACCTTTAACTGTAGGACAAGCATCTTTTGAATCAGGAATACCGTCTGCATCAACATCAAGTGGACAACCTGAACCGTCAACTTTGATTCCTGCTTCAGTATTAGGGCATTTATCTAATTTATCAGCAACACCGTCACCGTCTGAATCTTTTAACAGATCAGCAGCTTCTAACGCACTTACACGACCTTTTAATGCCTCAACTTCATTACGTAATGTAGGATCTTTTAATTCATCATACATTAATGCAACAGGATTAACCCAGTCTAAGTTTGGCTTAGATGTAGAACCTAAAGAGAATTCTAAACCAGCTGAAGTATAAGACCACTTATCTTTTGAATTTGGTTTAGCATAAACTCCATCAAGGTTATCACCATCAAGGAAGTTCATGGTGTATCCAAGATCAAAGTTTACACGCTCTGAAACTTTGAATTTAACAGCAGCACCAACAGGAACAACAACTTCTTTAACGTATTTATTGTCTCTGTCATCGCCGGCTTTATCTTTCCAGTCAAATGGAACTCTTGGAGCATATGCTGCAAGACCCCAACCTGCTTTAACAATAAAGTTTACAGCATTTTCTCTTTGAAGGAAATCAATTGTACCAACGTTAACTACACCATTCAATGTTGCAGTATAACCTAAATCAGTTTCGAATGAAGAGAAACTTCCTGGTGCAACATATGATTTTGATGGATCATTCTCGCCAGAAATTTTTCCACTTACTAAAGCTAATTCTAAACCAAAATTATGATCTAACTGCTTACGTAATGATAAACCGTAACCAAGGTTAAGATTCGGCTTATTGAAATCATTGGTTCCACCAACTAAAACTCCTGGAGCTAAAACGCCGGCATTAATACCTAAACTCCATGTTCTGTACTGACCTCTACCGCCAAATACCTTGGCTGAAGAGCTAGTAGCATCCTGAGCATTGGAAACCTCTACGAGTCCCAATACAGCTACTAATGAAAACGCGAGGGCTTTCTTTAATGTAGAATAATTCATAATTGTTTTTTTAAAGGTTAACAAATTTCATTAGTGTAATTTACACAAAAATAGTCATAAGTTTGACTTGTGCAAATAATCAAATACTATTCCATTTATTTTCATGAACAAAATTAGCGCACAAATTCTTTTACTCCAGAAATAAAATAATGTTACAATTATGAAATATTCTTTTATCGATAAAAAACTTTTTGAATTAAATCGTCAAAAATTCACAAAAAAGCTTCTGAGTAACTCCATAGCTATATTTCAGTCAAGCGATGAATTCCCAAGAAGTGGTGATCAAAATTTTGTTTTCAAGCAGAATCCTGATCTTTTTTATCTGAGTGGAATTGATCAGGAACAAAGTATTTTAATATTATTTCCCGACTGTCCTAATCCGCTATACAGGGAAGTCCTGTTTTTAAGACAGACTAATGAGCATATAGCCGTTTGGGAAGGTCATAAGTTAAGCGTTCAGGAAGCGAGAAAGGTCTCCGGTATACAGAATATTTACTGGCTCGATGAATTTTGGAATATTCTGTCTGCAGTTATTAATTATGCTGAATACATCTATCTGAATACAAATGAAAATGATCGTTATGCCCATGAGGTTCCATACCGGGATATCCGTTTTATTGAAAAGCTGAAGAGTCATTATCCGCTTCATCGCTATGAACGTGCAGCACCTCTTTTGAGGGATCTTCGTCCTGTAAAATCTGAAATCGAAATTGAACTGACTAAAAAGGCCTGTAAAATAACCAGAGATGCCTTTATCCGTGTTCTTAAATATGTGAAGCCGGGAGTTGCCGAATACGAAATTGAGGCAGAGATTATTCATGAATTTATCCGGCAAGGCGCAACGGGGCATGCTTATTCAC
>JBAZHY010000444.1:0-2836 GCA_041652175.1 Pedobacter sp. | reverse complement strand
ATTACAACAATTTATAATGCTGCCTGCGAACCATATCTTCAACAACTTTGTAAAATGTTGAACCGGATGGGTGCAAAGATTTCAGGTATTGGCTCAAATCTTCTAAAAATTGAGGGCGTTAAAAAATTAAGTGGTACTGAGCATAGATTATTACCCGATATGATAGAAATTGGCTCATTCATCGGCCTTGCAGCAATGACTGAATCAGAGATTACTATTAAGAATGTTCATTTTGAAGAGCTGGGAATGATCCCGGACGTTTTCAAAAAACTGGGTATACAATTCGAACTTAGAGGGGATGATATTTATATTCCTGCTCAAAAGCATTACGAAGTTGAAACATTCATTGATGGATCAATTATGACTATTGCTGATGCTCCATGGCCCGGATTTACACCGGACCTTTTGAGTATTATGCTTGTAATCGCTACCCAATCCAAAGGAAATGTCCTGATTCATCAAAAGATGTTCGAAAGCAGGTTGTTTTTTGTTGATAAATTGATTGACATGGGTGCCCAGATCATTCTTTGCGACCCACACCGTGCTACAGTTATCGGCCTTGATAAAAAAGTAAAGCTACGTGGAATCGAAATGACATCTCCTGATATCAGGGCTGGGGTCTCTTTATTGATTGCCGCACTTTCTGCTCAGGGAAAATCTGTTATCCATAATATTGAACAAATTGAACGGGGTTATCAGGATATAGACGTTAGATTGAGGGCCCTTGGAGCTGATATTAAACGTATTGTAACTACCAGCAAACCTCACTAATATTAATCAGAACCCAATTCTGAAAAATATACCCTATGGCCGAACTTATAAATCAGTTCGGTCTTTTAATTTAATGTATTTTGTGCTTTGATCGATACGGAACACATACCTTTATAAGTGTGTTGATTGCTTTTGATTTTATATTCTATCTCAATAAAATAAACACCAGCAAATATCTGCCATGAATGTCGTCATAATTGGAAATGGAATAACTGGAATTACCTGTGCAAGAAATATAAGGAAACATTCTTCTGATGCGCGGATAACGATAATTTCAGGTGAAAGTGATTATTTCTTTTCACGCACAGCATTGATGTACATTTATATGGGACACATGAAATTCGAGAATACAAAACCTTATGAGGACTGGTTTTGGCAAAAGAATAGAATCGAACTAATCAAATCTTATGTAACTCGTATTGATACAGATCTTCGGTATATAGAACTCAACTCTAAAAAAACTCTATCTTATGATAAATTAATCATTGCTACTGGATCAAAATCCAATCATTCAGATTTAAACAGGAGAAAAATAAGAGGTGTACAAGGTCTGTATAGTCTTCAGGATCTGGAAGAAATGAATCGGAATACATCCGACATAAATACAGCCGTAGTTATAGGAGGCGGATTAATTGGAATTGAAATGGCAGAAATGCTCCATAGCCGAAAAATCCCTGTTACAATGCTTGTCAGGGAAAAAGCATATTGGAATAATGTCCTGCCACTGGAAGAATCAAAACTGATTAGTAAACACATCATTGGACATGGAATTAATATCCGTTTTGAAACAGAAGCTAAAGAATTTATTCCGGATGAAAATGGAAGAATTAAAGCAGTTAAAACTAATGTAAATGAAATTATTCAGTGCGAATTTGCTGGTGTTACTATTGGTGTTAATCCTAATATTGATTTTGTCAGGGAAAGCCTGTTAGAAACTGACCGTGGTATTTTAGTTAATGAATATCTGGAAACAAATATCCCTGGTGTTTACGCTGCAGGTGATTGCGCACAGTTCAGGAAGCCAAAACCAGGACATCCCTCTGTTGAACAGCTATGGTATACAGGGAAATTACAAGCTGAAGCACTTGCACAAACTGTTTGTGGAAACAAAAAAATATACAATAGAGGTATCTGGTTTAATTCTGCTAAGTTTTTTGATATTGAATATCAGACATATGGTGAAATTTCAAACGAATTAGATGATTATACTCAAAGCTTTTATTGGGAACACCCTAATGGTAAACTAGCATTCAGGGTAAATTTTAGTAAAGCCGATAAATGTATTAAGGGATTTAATTTTCTTGGAATCAGATTCAGACAGGTCATAGCCGAAGATTGGATTCGTAATAAAAAGACTGTGAGATACGTGATTGAAAATCTGAACCAGGGTTGGTTCAATCCTGAATTTTCAAAACCATATTATAATGAAATAAAGCAAGCATTTTCCCAAGTTGAATATAATGATGGCAATTAAACTAACAAAATTAAAATCATGTCAGATCAATCCCTATCAATAGCCAAACCTTCAGAAAGTCACCCTATGCAAAAACTGGGAGCTACTTTAGCTGCTCTTGCTATTTTGTTTTCATTCATTGCTGCATTCGGATCAGGGAAATCGCATCCCGTCTTATTTTTCTGGTTAATTATTGGATTGATTACTACTGGTGGAATCATCTATTCAATTCCTTACTTCAAAGATAAATCGGATATTAAGAATAATGGTATTATGCATAACCCGGCAACTAACAGAGGGGCAATCGCATGGGGAATTGGCGTATTGATGACCGGATTTTATATTATTCTTTATTGGTATCCGCATTATCTTGAGGGTTTAATCAGAACGATGGATTCCTTAAGCCTTAATCTTAGAGGAAAGGTATCAGATCAGTGGTTTCTTTATGGAGTATTTTACACACTTGCTGTATTAATTATGGGTTTTAGGTTTATTGGCAAGTACAGACACAGCAGATATCAGATTATCAGAACTATATCGGTAATGTTTTTTCAACTTGGTTTCGCCTTTCTGCTTCCATCATTATTACTGAAGTTAAACCAACCGGAATTT
>JBAZHY010000443.1:0-2838 GCA_041652175.1 Pedobacter sp. | reverse complement strand
GTCCGGTAGCTGATCAGATTACAACAACACTTTCTGTACCCTCAGAACTGTCTGAAATCCCCTTGAATTTCTGGACCATCATAACTTATATGTTTGTACAGCGCAGCTTCTTTCATATACTTTTTAATATGCTGTGGCTGTTTTGGATGGGACAGATTTTTATGGATTTCCTGAATAAACGTCAATTCTATTTCACTTATGTTGCAGGAGGAATCCTGGGTGCTTTGACTTATCTGATCGCTTATAATACCATACCGGTATTTACTAATGTTTCATCTTATCTTCTTGGATCATCAGCAAGCGTTATGGCTATTGTTGTTGCCACCGCCACTTTAGTACCTGATTATACATTGAGACTGTTGCTTTTTGGTAGTGTAAAACTGAAATATCTTGCAATAGCTTATTTTGTACTGGATATTATTGGAATGGGAGGCGGGAATGCCGGAGGCAGTATTGCCCATATTGGCGGGGCTATTGCTGGCTTCATATTTGTTAAACAACTGCAAAGTGGCCGTGATTTAAGCAAAATCCTGAAAAGAAAAACCAGACTCAAAGTTGTTAAAAACGATTCAGGCAGTAGCAAAAATAATCTTGAACCTGATCAGGAAACAATTGACCGCATTCTGGATAAGATATCAAAGTCAGGTTATGACAGTCTGACTAAGACCGAGAAAGAACAACTGTTTAAGGCCAGTAAGAAATAATGAAGCGGAGAAGAAAAAAGAGAAGCGGCATTCATATTTTCAGTAAGTTCATTTTAAGCCTGAACATTCTGGCCGTACTTGCTTTGCTCCTTAGTTATCTGGCCTCTTATGTTGATCCCGGCAAATTCTGGGTTATATCATTTTTCGGACTGGCTTATCCTGCTATTCTGATTATTAATATTTTATTCGTCGTCTACTGGCTCTTGCGCATGCCTAAACTTGCCCTTATCTCAGGATTGACGATCATAGCCGGATGGAGTGTAATCCTGAATTACATCGGCTTCAGGGAAAGTACTGCGATCATGGTTCCCAAATCGTCCGAGAGCTTTATACGGATAATGAGCTATAACGTTCACAATTTTAAACAGTTTGGCGACAATAATGACAGGCTGACAAAAGAACAGATCCTTGACATTATTCGAAAAGAACAACCGGATGTGGTTTGTTTCCAGGAGTTTTTCAGCAGAAAACGAGGGGAGTATAATTTCAGAAAGCATATCACACAAATTCTGGGAACAGAGTATTATTATTTTAAACCCTCCACCGACAATGGATATGAAGCCATAGGAATGGCAATATTTTCCAAGTTCCCGATTGTAAATCAGGGAAATATTGAATTCACAAAGAACATGAATTGGAATGAAGCGGTATTTGCCGATATCAGAAAGGGAAATAAAATCTTTCGTGTATACAATGTTCATTTTCAGTCGGTAAGTTTTCAACCAGAAGATTATCTATATCTTAAGAAAATAACCAGCGAAATGATGAAGACCGATGTGGAATCATCCAAAAAAATCGGCAGTCGTCTGAAACAAGCATTTATTAAACGGAGTAATCAGGTAAAAATGGTTAAAGAACATGCCGAAAAAAGTCCCATTCCACATATTATTGCCGGCGACTTTAATGATACACCGATTTCATATACCGTAAAAACTATCTCCAGGGATATGAAAAACTGTTTCCGTAAAAAAGGCAGCGGTTTCGGAATAACATATAATGGGGCATTCCCGAATTTCCAGATCGATTATATTTTCACATCTTCAGAATTTGAGGTTAAAAACTACCTGGTCATAAACAAGAAATTGTCTGATCATTATCCGGTTAGGGCAGATCTTGAATTAAAATAAAGCTTTTATTTACCCCGAAAAATCGATTTTCAATTTTTAAGTTTGCATCATGGATAATAACCTGATCATTTATAATACTCTGACAAGAACCAAGGAGAAATTTGAATCACTTCATCCACCATTGGTGGGTTTATATGTTTGTGGCCCTACTGTTTACAGTGATGTACATCTGGGCAATTGCCGCACATTTGTTTCATTTGATCTGATTTACCGGTACTTTCTTCATTTGGGTTATAAAGTAAGGTATGTCCGTAATATTACAGATGCAGGCCACCTTGAAGGTGACATGGATGAAGGAGATGACAAGTTTGCAAAAAAAGCAAAACTTGAACAGCTGGAGCCTATGGAAATCGTACAGAAATATACACTGGGGTTCCATGATATGATGAGCTTATTCAATGCACTTCCACCAAGCATTGAGCCAACTGCTACCGGTCATATTATTGAGCAGATTGAAATGATTAAGCAAATCATTAAGAACGGTTATGCCTATGAAGTAAATGGAACGGTTTACTTTGATGTCGAAAAATATTGTAAAGAATACAATTATACCATTTTAACAAACAGGCAGCTGGAAGAACTTCTGGAGAATACCCGTGAACTCGGCGGCCAGAATGAGAAAAGAGGTCGTCTGGATTTTGCATTATGGATCAAGGCAAAGCCGGAGCATATCATGCGCTGGCCTTCTCCATGGGGCATTGGATTTCCGGGCTGGCATATTGAATGTTCCGCAATGAGCAGTAAATATCTTGGCGACAGTTTCGATATTCATGGCGGCGGAATGGATCTTGCTGCTACACATCATACCAATGAGATTGCACAATCACAGGCATGTAATCATGTACAACCGGCAAAATACTGGATGCATACCAATATGCTGACTGTTAATGGAGCCAGAATGTCTAAATCAAAAGGTAATGGTTTCTTACCCGGAGAATTATTTACTGGCAATCATCCCCTCCTTTCAAGGGGATTTTCACCAATGTCTGTTCGTTTTTTTATGCTTC
>JBAZHY010000442.1:0-2840 GCA_041652175.1 Pedobacter sp. | reverse complement strand
TGCCTTAACAACAGCAAACTTTACCCGAAATAACCAAAATGGCTTACCTGCAGCTAATATTAATAATCCACCAAATCCGAATCTTAGTTGGGAAAAAACCGGAATATTGAATTTAGGTATTGAATTCGGCAGTAAAAATGGAAGACTAAGCGGAAATATAGAGTACTATAGTAAAAAAGGAATAGATCTGATAGGTCAAAGCCCGCTGGATCCAACTTCTGGTCAAACATCCTTCCGCGGCAATGTAGCCAATATGAAAGGTAGCGGGATAGATATTGAGTTACGTAGCTTAAATAGTACCGGAAAGCTTCGATGGGAAAGCAATTTTCTATTCAGTTATACAACTGATGTGATTACAAATTATGCCATTAGTCCGGTTTTCGCCTCTTATATGACTGATGCCAGCCTCACCGGAAGTCACACCTCATTCACTCCAACACCCGGTAAACCTCTTTTTGGAATTTATAGTAAACAATGGGCTGGATTGGATCCTAATACAGGAAATCCAATGGGTTATGTCCAGGGAGTTCCCAGTACAAACTATTCAATATTAAACTCATCTTCCGGACAAACTGTCGATAGTCTTGTATTTCACGGAAGAGCTTTACCACCTGTTTTTGGTGCATTAAGGAATTCGTTTAGTTTGAAAGGGTTTACCCTCTCTGGAAATATCACCTACCGTTTTGGATATTATTTTAAAAGACGTTCTATCGAGTATAGCACCCTGTTCACTACAGGTCGAAGTCACAGCGATTATACATTGCGTTGGCAAAAGCCCGGTGATGAAGCTTATACCTCGGTTCCGGCTTTTCCGGCAGATAATAATAGTGCAAGAGACAACTTTTATCGAAATGCAGAGATTCTGGTTGAAAAAGGTGACAATCTCAGACTTCAGGATATTAGTCTGAGCTATGATTTAACAAATAAGCAATGGCCTAAACTGCCAGTCCGAAAACTGTCAATATTTATTTATCTGAATAATGGAGGATTATTATGGACAGCTAATGAGAAAAGCATTGACCCCGATTATCCGGATATGAAACTTAGTAGATCCATCGCTTTCGGACTCAGAACAACCTTATAAAACAGAAGTATTTAACTTAAGAAAATTAACAGATGAAATTATCATGACTTTACTGAAATCCCCTTGGGGTGATTATTAAATCATGATCGCACTGTCTACTGGCAGGCTCATCACCTTTAACCAAATAATTATATGAAAAAACATATTTATCCGCTTATTGCCGGAATCATACTATTGACTTCCGCTTGCAAAAAAGACTGGCTGGATGCCAAATCTGATATTTCAACAATTGTTCCTCAAACCCTTGAGGATATGAAGCTGCTTTTAAACAACTCCGTTTTAAACACTAATTATACTGCAATAGGAGAAGCTTCGTCTGACGACATTTTTGTCAGCAATTCGGTTTTTAGTTCATTACCGTTATTAGATCGAAATATTTATTCCTGGCAGTCAACAATTTTTATCGGGACAACCCAGGTACTTCAATGGAATAACTGTTACAACCAAATTTTTATCAGCAATGTAGTATTGGAAGGACTGAATAAATTGGAAGGGAATTCAAGTCGGCAAACCGAATGGAATAACATCAGGGGTCAGGCACTTTTTCATCGGGCCAAGGCTTTATATGACCTCCATATTGTATTTTCCAAGCCATACAATTTGCAAACTGCCGAAGCTGATCCGGGAATTTCAATCAGGTTAAATTCGGATATCAATATCAAAACTGTCAGATCCAGCGTGCAGGAAGGGTATAATCAAATCAGAAACGACCTTAAAGAAGCTGTTAATCTTTTATATCCATTACCCAAAGTTGGAACAGATCCATCTAAAGTGGCAGCTCTGGCATTACTGGCAAGGATAAGTCTGTCAATGGGCGAATTTGAAGACGCATTAACTTATTCAAGTCAGAGTCTCAGCATGTTTAATACACTTATTGATTATAACAGCCTAAATTCTGCAGCAACCAGCCCATTCACTGCATTTAATCAGGAAACCTCCTATTATGCAATACAGGCCTTAATTACGGTACTGGTAAATGCGAATATCAATCCGGATTTAATTAATATCTATTCTAACAATGACATGCGAAAATCCGTCTTTTTCAAACTAAACAGCAACGGGACATATTCCTTTAAAGGAAGCTATACCGGAAGTATTTTACCCTTTGGCGGTTTTTCAACCAACGAACTATATCTTATTCAGGCAGAATGCTTTGCCCGAAAGGGAAACACTTTTGATGCTATGAAATCTTTAAATACGCTACTTGTAAAAAGATTTAAAACAGGTACGTTCATTCCATTAATTGCTACCAATGCTGAAGCAGCCTTAGATATAATATTAAAAGAGCGGCGAAAGGAATTAGTTTATCGTGGAATGCGATGGCAGGATCTACGAAGGCTCAATCTCGAACCTAAATTTGCAAAAAACCTCAGCAGGGTCATAAATGGTCAGACGTATGTACTTCCAGCCAATGATCCCAGATATGTATTTCCAATTCCCAGTTATATAATTAATTCTACAGGTATCGCACAAAATCCAAGATAATTATGAAAAGTATATCTATCCTCAAACTCGTACTTATGCTTATCAGTATACTATTTTATCTGCCTTTATGGTCACAAACTAAAAGTAATAAAGCATTATCAGTGGGCGACAAACTTCCTGAAATTCATATCAGCAAGATCCTGAACTCTAATAAGGCTATCAGGGAAATACAGGACAACACCGGAAAACACATGATCCTTGATTTTTGGAGTCCTTATTGCAGCTATTCTATTGGTACATTTAAGGAACTTGATAGTATCCAAAATCTTTT
>JBAZHY010000441.1:0-2847 GCA_041652175.1 Pedobacter sp. | reverse complement strand
ATACCAGTCTGGGTGAATCTTATGAGTATCTGCTTGAAAATACCCTAACCTATAATAAGGTAATCAGAAAGAACTACCGGGTTAATTTACTTGCAGGTTTTACAGAGCAGAACTTCTATTCAAACAGAATACAGGGTACCCGTCGCGATTTCCCAAGCAACGATATTCAGGTATTGAGTGCAGGTACCGGGGTATTTACAATTGATGGTAACGAGTCTGAATGGGCTATCCGCTCATATTTGGGTCGCGCCAATATTACAATGTTTAATAAATACCTGATTACCGCAACCATCCGTCGTGACGGATCTTCCAGATTTGGTTCAAGTAATCGTTATGGTAACTTCCCTTCACTCGCTGTGGGATGGAACATTGATCAGGAAAACTTCCTGAAAGATTCTAAGTTGATCAGCGGAATGAAGCTGAGAGCAAGCTGGGGACAATTAGGTAATCAGGATATTGGTAATTATAGTAATCAGACTGTAGTATCTACCAATTCCCGTTATTTCTTTGGTGCAGATGCTTTGGCTCCTGCTGCAGTTGTTAATTCTTTAGGTAATCCGAATCTGCGCTGGGAAAGAACAACCCAGTCAAATATCGGTGTGGATCTTAGTTTCCTTCAGAATAAGATCACATTTACCGCTGATTACTGGATAAAAAATACTGATGGTATTCTCGTTCGAACCCCTATATCTACCGTTACAGGATTTGCACGCGATTCAGGCCCTTATCAGAATGCTGCTGAATTGCAGAACAAGGGTCTTGAATTCCTTCTTGGCTACAGAGGCTCAAAAGGTGAGTTGAAATATGGAGTTTCGGCTAATCTCTCTGCAGTGAAAAACAAAGTTGTCTCTCTCGGTGCAGGAACAAGTATTATTAATCTTCTTGAAAACGTTTATTATTCAGGAACATTTGTTCGTACTATGCCTGGATTGCCGATGTCTCATTTCTATGGTCATATTTCTGACGGTATCTTCCAAACACAGGCTGAGATTGATGCACATGCTAAACAAACCGGAGCTAAGCCCGGTGATGTAAGGTTCAGAGACATTAACGGGGATGGTGTTGTGGATGCAAACGACAGAACTAATATCGGAGATCCATGGCCTAATTTTGATTATGGATTTGCAGGTGATGCTTCCTTTAAAGGTTTCGATGTCAATTTCAGTTTCTATGGTACTCAGGGTAAACAATTGTATGATGCCCAGGGTGTTTACTTAGAAACAATGCAGGGCGAGTGGAATAATAAAACTACAGTATTGAACCGCTGGAAAGGTCCGGGTACCTCAAATACGATACCAAGAGCTGTGAGAGGGGATACAAATGCGAATAACCGTGGTCAGTCGAGATATGTTCTGGATGCAGATTTCCTGAGAATGCAGAACTTCCAGTTAGGATATACCCTTCCTCAGAGCCTGGTGAAGAGAATCGGTGCCAGAAATATGAGAGTTTATTTTAATGGTCAGAATCTGTTCACCCTGACGAATTATCCAAACTATAATGCGGATACACTGGGTGGTTTAGGTTATAACGATGATTCGATGAGCCCTCTGGGATTTGGAGTAGACACCGGATCAACACCTATTCCTACTGTGTATTCTTTTGGAGTTAATTTAACCTTTTAAGGTTTCCGGAACTTCTCAATATTCTGATAATTATTTCATTAAGAAATTAAAAATATAAAGAAATGAAAAAGCTAAAAGCACTAATAACGACCTTCACCGTTTTGTTATTATTTAGTGGTTGTGATAAAGAATTCCTGGAAAAATCTCCACCTGATGCACTGACTGAAGACGGGTTCTATAATTCTGCAGAACGTGTACAAATGGGTGTTAATGCAATTTATGTAGCATTACAGGGTGCATGGAGTGAAAACCTTTTAAGAATTCATGATGTGCCTTCAGGAGATCTGGTTTTATCCAACACAACTCCGCTTGAGTATAATAATTTTACTTATCAGCCGGCTTTGACACAGATTCATCAAACCTGGACAGGTTTATACCAGGGGATAACCAGATCAAATGCTGTTATTAAAAATGCCCCTTCTGTAAATATGACTGATGCTTTAAAGAATCAGTATATCGGAGAAGCTAAATTTTTAAGGGCGCTTAATTATTTTACTTTAACCAATTTATTCGGAGCTGTTCCATTGATTACGGAACCCCTTGAAAGTACTGATGCAGCATTGGTAGCCAGAACTTCAGTGGCTGATGTTACAAAGGTAATTATAGCGGATCTCGTTGCGGCCGAAGCAGGATTACCGGTATCTTATTCAGGCTCTAACCTGGGCAGAGCGACCAAAGGAGCTGCACAGGCACTGCTTGGTAAGGTTTATCTTTACAATAAAGATTATACTAATGCTGAAAAATATCTTGGACTGGTGATCAGTTCAGGTAAATACGGCTTAATGGATAATTTCCAGGAAGTATGGCACCGCAGTTTTGAAAATAATAAAGAATCTGTTTTCGAGGTTCAGTTTGCTGATATTGGTGGTAGTGGGGCAAATAACCGAAATGGTACAATGCTTCCTGCAGTAAATGGTGCGACAGGTTCTACTTTGGCAACCAAAAGAGCATTTGATGCATTTGATGCCGATGATCCGCGAAGAGGTATGTCAATATTCAAAGCCGGTGATACTTTTGCACCAAATGTAAGTGCAGCATTGGCAACATTTAACCCTGCCTGGTCTGCGAGTGGTTATGCGGTTAAAAAGGGAATGTGGCCTATTATGTATGTGAACGGAAGTGGTATCAATTACCCTTTAATCAGATATGCGGATGTATTGTTGATGTATGCAGAGGCTGCTAACGAGTTGAATATGCTTGATAAGGCACGTACTCATGTCAACAT
>JBAZHY010000440.1:0-2848 GCA_041652175.1 Pedobacter sp. | reverse complement strand
TATCAGGAGCTGTGCTATTGGCATCGGGTGAAGAGGATGGTTCTTCCACACTCATATAATCATCACCCATACCAAATTCAGAGGTGCCATAATTGACAATAATACCCCCTGTGCCGGTATCGGGTTCAACCCGGCTTGCAATGATGAAGAAACTTATCACCAGAAAGGCCCCCATAATTCCGGTTGATATGGCAAAGGCTTTCGGGTAATTATTATCTTCCTGTCTGCGGTACTCTATCATTTTTTTGTTTCTGTAGCTAAAACGAGTTTAACCTTCAGTTTATTGGCAATATCAGTCAATTCAATCACATTTTCTATTGCAACTGTACGGTCGGCATACAGAATAATAGTCAGATCAGGTGAAGCTTTCTGATATACTTCAATACTCTGATAAAGATCTGCTGCATTTACCTGCTTTTTCTCTACAAAATACTCAAGATCTTTGGTAATTGAAACATTAATTGTCTTTTGAGGGATAGATTGCCCTGAACTTGACCGTGGTAAGAATAATTTCACCACATTAGGATTTACAACTGCCGAAGCCAGCAGGAAAAACAGAAGCAGAAAGAACATAATATCGTTTAATGCCGATGTATGAACTTCAACGTTTCCTCTTTGTCTCTTTCTTAAATTCATTTGCCGGGTTCCTCCAATAAGTCTATAAACTCAATGGCATCTGTTTCCATTTTCAGGATAATACGGTCAACCATGATATTCAGAATATGATACAGAACATAAGCAATAATCCCTATAATCAATCCTGTTGCCGAGGTAATCATTTTAACGTATAAACCACCTGATATAGTACCAATTTCAATGATACCTTTAACGGATACCTCATGGAAGATTGTAATTACTCCAATAATAGTTCCAACGAAGCCAAGCATAGGTGCGATACCCGCAATAATCCCAAGAATACCGATGTTCTTTTCAAGTTTTGATACCTCCAGTTTACCCACGTTTTCAATGGCTCCCTCAATATCTTTAATCGGCCGACCAATACGCAGCAAACCCTTTTCGAGCATTCTTCCAAGAGGAGTGTTACTGTTGCGGCAAATAGCTAATGCTGATTCAAGTTTTGCAGATTTTATACTTTGCTTTACCTGAAGCATGAGATTCATTTCATCTTTGGAAGCTTTTCTTATTGTAAGGTATCTTTCTACAAAAATCACTAAGCCAATAAAGGCTAATAAAGCAAGAGGAACCATGACCCAACCGCCCTTAAACAGAAGTTCTATAAATCTTAATTCTTCAGCAGTTTGCATGGTAGGAATGGTAGCTGCTGCTGCATCTGCTGCCGGATTTAGTGAGTCGATTTGGAGTAGTAACATTATTCTTAATTTTTCGGTGATTTAATCCTGGCTATCCAGGCATCTTTATTGATTTCCTTTTGTATTCGGGTTAATTCTTTTTGAGCAGACTCTTCATCATGAAAAGAGCCAAAGCTGATCTTTAGCATTTTACCGGGCATATTGTCAGCAATTTTTGCTTTTATGCCTTTTGAAGCAAGCTGATTAACATATTCGTCTGCTTCACTTTTTCTCGCAAAAGCTGCGCCAATTATTTCATAACCAATAACCTCCTTATTTGCCGGTAAGGCAGTTACAGTTTGCGAAACTGCATTACCGGCCGCTTGATTGTTTGACCGGTTAGAAGTATCTGCCAGATTCATACTGCTGTCGGTAGCAATTGCTGAGCTGTCAGCAGACTTTAAGGCGGTGTCGATAACCGGTACAGAATTGGTTTTTTCAGGAAGTGGCAATTCCTTTTTGTTCAGTATACCCGAGGCTATATTAAGTATGGTTTTATTGAAAGTATCGTTATTGAAATATAAAAATACAGCTCCGCCTATCAAAAGAACGATAAATATAATGATCGCAGTAATATACCTGAAGCCTGAAGATTTTTCCTGATACTCATCATATCCGTCAGCAGGATCTTCAGACTCTGTGATTTCGTATTTTTCTTCTTTTTCTTCTGTTATTCCAATCGAAGCAGGGGCAACTATATCAATCAAAGGATTAAGACCGTAAAAAATACCCGAATCTTCTACTTCCTGTAAAGCTTCAAAACGAAGAATATCATTTTTCCTGGAAAGTACTCCTAAATGCTTGATTTCTGCATTCTCCTGGAGATTAATCTGTTCAAGAATATCTGTAGCCTGTTTTTTTATCAGATCTTCTGCAGAAGAGGGGCTAAGTCCTTCTTTATAACAGATGTATTCTCTAAGAGGGTAGAATCCCGAGATACTGTTTTTAAAGCTAAATTGATAGGACGGAGGCCTGAATGAATTATTAATTCGATCATATGTTCCTGGAATTCTGAGCTTTGTAAAAGTACCTAAGCCAGGAACGCTTACCTCATCCTGCTCACCCAACAAATCTGCAATATAAAGTCCGATTTCCATCAGGGCTAATTTAATTCATAATTTTCAAGCTGCCAAATGAAGAGTTAGAACGAGTAGTTAAATCCTCCAAATATTGTAAGCCCCAATTTAGGGTAATAAAGATATCTCTGATATGTCTGAGCAGTCAGGTTATTAGCTCTCAGATATATTCCGATTTTATCATTTACCCTGTATTCGGCACCTGCACTCAGATCTATAAAACTTTTCAGACTACCTATCGTAAAGCTTCCGGCAGGACCGGCTATTCGTGTTGGTGTTTCTCCCTGAAACAGTAATTCGCCATCAAGAAACACTTTTTTGTTTAATTGTAAGCTGGCATTGGAACTAACCCTGAAAGTGGGTTTAAACCAGGCTTCAGCTTCAGAAGCCATATCATACTTAAAGATCTGTGCTTTACCACCAATAGTCAAAACATCAGTTGCTTTAACATCTAACTCACCT
>JBAZHY010000439.1:0-2852 GCA_041652175.1 Pedobacter sp. | reverse complement strand
CCCGGATAGATACAACCTGTTTGCAGCGTGTTTAAGTCGATGCTTTCTGTATTAATTGCAAGTATGGTATCTTTCGTTATAAGACTTTCAAGTTTTTTAATTAACTGCCTCTTTATCTCCTCATCTTCCTCGGTAACAGCAATCACCAGTTTACAATCATTACTTATTTGTAACTCTGTGTCGATGTTAAGATTATTTAAAACAGTATCTTTTTTCTGAGAAACAATGTACTTTTTCAAAAGCTGTTCGAATGCCGCGACATTCCAAGTACATACATTCACCTGATGTCCCGCATTAAGTAAACACATAGCTATTCCCGCAACTAAATCACCACTCCCTACCAGTAAAACAGGATCTGTTTGTTTTATTAAGGTCATCTTCAATACATCTTATGTAGCCCGGAAGGCCTGTTAAATATTCTTTAAAACTTTACGCACCTTTTCAATTGCAAAATTGATATCATCCTGCGTATGAACAGCACTGATATACCACAGTCCGCGGCCAATGATTCTTACACCCTCATCATGCATCCCCGCGATGAAACTGCCAAGTTTCGCTTTATTACAGGAGAAGGTGGCCCTGTAATCGTTTATTTCCTCTGCCTCAGTAAATGAAATATTAAACATCGGGCCAGGGCCCTGTACCAATAGTTTATGCCCGGTTTCTTTTGCAGCATCGCGAATTCCCTGCATTAGTTCCTTTCCCAGACTAAACATTCTATCATAAGGCTGTTCCTTTTCAAGTACTTCAATGGTAGCCAGAGCTGCAGCAATGGTAGCATTTCCTGAGTTCATTGTACCTGCATGAATAACTTTGGCTTCCTCAATCAGCCTCATCCATTCTTTTTTACCCGTTATTACACTGATTGGATAACCGCTTGCCAATGCCTTGGCAAAAATGGAAAGGTCTGGCCGGATATTGAAGAATTGCTGAGCGCCACCTAATGAAAGCCTGAAGCCTGTAATCACTTCATCCAGGATAAAAGTGATGTTGTACGCGGTACACAATTCGCGTATAGTTTGCAAAAACCCATCCTGAGGCATAATGCAACCATTATTACACATTACCGGCTCAGTGATTATCGCAGCAAGCTCGTGGTAATGTTTTTCTATCGTTTTCTTCAAAAGCTCAGCATCATTCCAGGGGATTACAATACATTCATCACGGGTGTTCTTTGCCAGGCCATCAGACCATGGAAACACTTCCGGGTTTTCCCTGCTTCCTAAAGCTTCTTCAGATGGAGCTGAAATTCCCCAGCAAACATTATCAAGCCAACCATGGTAATGACCTTCAAAACGCAGAAACTTTTGTTTACCGGTTTTTGCTCTTGCCACTCTGAATGCTGTATGTATGGCTTCTGAACCATCCAGACAAAAGCGCATTAGTTCTGCAGTAGGAATAAGCCTGTTAATTTTCTCTGCAAGCTCTATTTCGCGGATATGCTGACCCGCATATAATTGTCCATGCTCCGAATATTCGTTTATTGATTTTAACACATCCGGATGTGAATGACCCAGAATTAATGGGCCCTGACTTAGCGTAAAATCCAGATATTCGTTGCCATCTGCATCATAAATTCTGCTGCCCTTGCCGTGAGTATAAAACAATGCATGCGGATGGTTGTATTTTCTAAATTCTGATGAGACACCCCCGGCTAAAACCCTTGTCGCTCTTTCGAGGAGCTGTGCAGATTTATTGTAACTTCTAATTTCCATTGATAATCGCAGATATATTTTTAAGAGGTTAAGCTAATATTCTTTCTTTTTCCGAAACAGGAGCAGGGTGAAGTGCTGCCAGGCGGAAAATATCTTCATTGAAAGCAGCAAAAGCCTTTTGCCATTCTTTAGCCTCTTCAGCATTATAATGATATAATCCGTTAAGATTTTGGATGCCACGACAATTGTCAGTCACAACCTTTTGCATTATATCAGGAACATTATCGGTATTTGATAATTGCGGAAATACGTTTTTAAATATTTCTGCATGATCTGCAAGTCCAGTATAGTCTATCCTCCTGAATAAACCCATCAACGTGATCCATGAACCAACATCATACCTGAATGCCTTATCTGCATCATCCATAGTTGTTTTCCCATTTTCGATCAGGTGAAAAATCTCTCTGTAAACAGCATACATCAAACGATTTGCAATAAAGCCCCTGATATCTTTCCTTAATAAGGTAGGTTCTTTGCCCCAATAGTGTGCAAGGTTAAACACCCAATCGGCATACCTGCTGTTTGTAACATCACCACAGGTTATTTCCATAAAACGGGTAGCATAGGCAGGCTCGGCCCAATGAATACCTATAAATCTTTCGGGGATCGCAACTAATTTCTGCAAAAGGGTTATGGCAATAGCAGAAGTGTTACTGGCAATAACTGTACTGGCGGGGACAACATCGGTTATTTTTTTATAAACCTGAGATTTAATATCAATATCCTCTATAACGCATTCCAATACCAGGCTGCTGTTTGACAAATGATTATACTCCATACTTATATCAAGGCGATTAAGACAAGAGGAAACACTGTCCTTCAATAACCCCGTCTGTGAGCAAGCTCTCAAATGCTCTGAAATTCTTTCTTCTGCGCCTTGAAGATCGGCAGGAATGGGAGCTATTGCTTTAACATGATGACCGGCTGCAAGCAGAGATACAATAATACTGCTGCCCATCAGTCCGATGCCAACAACACCGACCTCAATATCTGCCGGATTTGTTTTTAAGATATCCATTGATCTTTATGCAGGAATTTTAAAATATACACAGGTTTGGCCATTGACAAGTATAAAGCCTTTAACCACAATACCGTCAGAATATGTCCTTGTATCAAATCCTGCCTGACGATCAGGCT
>JBAZHY010000438.1:0-2858 GCA_041652175.1 Pedobacter sp. | reverse complement strand
ATGCTTGTATCACTTGAAAAAGACACTGCTATCCTGGTTAGCCCTGATTCAGAGAAACCACTTGGAATGCGTGTACAGAATGGCCCGGCATGGTCACCGGATGGAAAGACCATGGCCTATACCAAAGATGGTACGCTTTGGGTTATTCCAGTAAATATGAAAGGCGAAATAACAGGCAAAGAAAGAAAACTAACTGATGAGCTTGCTGATAACCTGAGCTGGACCGGAGATTCAAAAAGTATCGTTTACATTGCTACTGATAAATTAAAACAGATCGATATAAACAGCGGAAAAGTAAAGGAAATTGCCATTGACCTTAAATGGAAAACTGAGATCCCGGCTGAAGAATATATTATTCATGCAGGTAAATTATTCAATGGTAAAGACAGCACCTACTTGAAAAATGTGGATATCTATGTAATAGGACACCGGATCAGCGATATCAAGCCGCATCAGAGCCACAAATCCGGAATCAAAATTATTGATGCTTCCACTAAAGTTGTAATGCCGGGATTATTCGAAATGCATACCCATCAAAGTTCAAATGTTGGCGAAAAACTCGGTAAGGTCTGGTTGTCTTATGGTATCACCTCAGTCAGAGAGCCGGGAGCTGACCCTTACGATGCACTGGAGAGAAAAGAAGCCTGGGAAAGCGGTGTTCGTCCAGGGCCGAGACTGTTTTTTACAGGTGGTTTAACAGATGGTACACGTATAGCTTATGGGCTGGCAAATAGTGTAACCGAAGCGAATCACATAAAAATGGAACTTGAAAGGGCTAAAAAGCTGGGCTATAGTCTGATTAAGACCTATGTCAGAATGCCTGATTCTATTCAAAAAGTTCTTACCGAGGGGGCACATAAGATGGGAATTCCACTTTCTTCTCACGAGCTTTACCCTGCCACAAAATATAATGTTGATGCCATTGAACACCTTTCAGGAACTAGCCGCAGAGGTTATTCATTGCTGCTCGATGCCAATTTCAGAAGCTATCAGGATGTAGTGCAGCTTGTTGCTAAATCAGGAATTAATATTACTCCTACTGCCTGTTTAAGAACAGGATATTTCAGACTCGCCAAACAATATGATGAATTACTGAATGACGAACGGAACAGAAAGTTCCTTACACCTGAATTTCTAAAAGGTTTGTATGATCAAACTAACAAATTTGACTCGCTGAGAACGCCAAAAGCAGATGCCAACTATAAAGCTCTGTTAAAAACGATCAAAGCGATTTCTGATGCCGGAGGAAGTATTACCGCAGGAACTGATGCGCCATTCGCACCATTTGGCAGCAGTCTTCATTCTGAATTATGGGTATATGTTGATGCCGGACTTTCCCCTTTCAGGGCTTTGCAATCAGCAACCCTGCAGGCTGCAAAAGTTGTTGGGGTTGAAAAGGATCTGGGAAGCATTGAGGCAGGAAAACTAGCTGATATGATTATCGTTGATGGTGATCCTTTGAAAAGAATTCAGGATGCTATGAAAGTTAAAACCACGATTAAAAATGGTAAGCTTCATCACATCGCAAACCTCTTACAGTAAGGTTTATCAATAATCAACTTATTAATTGATAATCACTGGACGATAGACATTGAAGCCGATCATGCAAAATGGATTAGTGCCAATCCCGACAAATTGCACTATATATGAGAAGAAATGCAGGAATTGCTGAAAGAAAGGACATGGTAGACTGGAAATATGGTTAGTGCTCAATTAGATTAATTCATTTTCTATTATCATCGGGATATATATTTTTACATTATTAGTATATTAGACTTTCACTATGCTCGTCTATCTATAGTATTAATGTCTTGTTACCAAAATTTGTCCGATCGTGAATTAACAACTCTTTTGCATGAAGGGGATGAAAGGGCCTTTACCGAAATTTTCGAGCGTTATCATAGTCTGCTTTATATTTATGCCCATAAAAAATTAAATAATAAGCAGGAGGCTCAGGATATTATTCAAGAGGTTTTAACCACACTATGGATCAGGCGCTGCGATTTTTTAATGCGAACTTCTCTATCATCCTATCTTTTCACAGCGGTTCGTAACAAGGCTCTGGATCTTTTTTCACATAAAAAAGTTGAAGCAAAATACCTGACATCATTACAGCATTTCATAGATGATGCCGGAATTCAAACTGATTTTCTTATTCGTGAAAATGATTTAAAAAGTCTGATCGAAAAAGAAATCCAGTCGCTTCCGCCAAGAATGAAAGAAGTTTTTCAACTTAGCAGAAAAAGCAAACTTTCCCATAAAGAAATAGCCGGTTTAATGGACATTTCTGAGCAAACAGTCTCAACTCAAATAAAAAAGGCATTACGAATTCTTCGTGTTCGTTTAGGGCTTTTCACATACCTGATCATGTTGCTGATGAACAAATTATAATAAAATACATTTGCCTTTTCAGTAAATTCTTAACAGCTAATTTCATTTTTTTCTATTCGCAATACCCATAGCCTGATGACTTAGCCGTCTTAGGAGTATAAAAAGATAAAATCCTTTGAACTCATGAAGGAAGCGAAAGAATTGCTTGAAAAATACAAATCAGGAAAATGTAGTCCGAAGGAAAAATTACTTCTGCAAAAATGGTTCCATCACTTAAATGAAGGCCAGCTAACTGAGCTTACGGAAACTGATCTGAAAACTGCAAAGAAAGAATTAAGAAAGGAAATGGTTTCCCTGATTCGCAAATCCGGTACTGAAACATTCTGGCCAAAAATCATATCCGCAGCAGCTGTTATCATTATAATCTCGACCGGTACATTATTTTATAAAGATTATATAAAAAAGTCCGGTGTAAAACATGCCATTTCAAAAATAAAAAATGATATTCCTCCGGGTGGCAATATAGC
>JBAZHY010000437.1:0-2860 GCA_041652175.1 Pedobacter sp. | reverse complement strand
ATGCAATAATTGATCTATACTAAAATAAAGCAGATTATCTTTGCGATAGCTTTTCCACCAATCAATAAGACCATGTGTGATGAAAATAAGCAGCGGCACCCACCAGCTATCAAAACCGGTGAATAACGCCGCTGCAAAGCCTGTTAATCCGATATGAAACCAAAACTCTTTTGCCTTCAGACGCCTTTTCCTTCTGGCATGAACCCAGGATCTCGGCTGTAGCACAAAGTCTGTAAACAGATGGGCAGTCAGCAACTGTATGAGCCAAATCGCAGCATTATCCATGATTGTCATTGATTTGTTGAATGGTTTCGTGATACAACCTGAATAGTTCTTCCAGCTGTTTCCATCCCATTGATTGTATATGCTTGTTAATAGTAGATTGCGATTTATTCAGTAAAGCTGCTGTTTCCAGTTGATTTCGGTCCATCAGAAGGTGCTGCAATACTTCTGCCTGTTTATTGGTAAGGGCTTCAAACAGATAATCAACAAATAAACTGATAGCTCCCAGGGCAATATTTAGATGTTTATCTTTACATTGGATAAGCAGTTTTCTGCCGCTTTTCCCCAATTGGTCCAGTCCCCTGCCCGACAATACAAAAGTTTCTCCATGTGCTGTTTTGGGTGTTACCGGAGTTTCTATATGGCCTATACCCATCGATATTTTAAGATCGGTGGAGATACCTGAATGCTCCTGCCCAAACAGTTTAGTCTCGACACGAAGCAATAAAGCAAGACGAAAAGCCTCATAGGGATCTAATATATAGCTCTGAAAGCTGTCGCCACGATAATAGGAAAGCATATTAGCCTGATTAGCCTGAATAATATTTTCCAGATTAGTACCCAATGCAGTTATAACCCCGCTACCCATGGCTGTAGAGTTGACGATATCTGCAGTAAGTACGGCCCCTTGTTTAATCATACATAAATATATAGTCTTTTTAGACGAATTTTAAATTTTATCGTCAAAAAAGTAGATATTTTAAAGTTATCGCCTTAATAGACGAATTTGTATAATTGACAAAGGGAACGGGATAAACTATTCGGGTCTTCCTATCTCCCATTATTTTAAAGAGCGAATAGACATTTCAATATCATAAGTTGTAAGCTTCCCCGATATTGTAAGCTTCCCCGATATTTATACATTTTCAATTATCCCTAAGTATAATGAACTTGAGTTCGGTTTAAGGAGTAAAATGTTGTTGGTTATAGCCGTTTTAAAAAATGATATTCAGGGGAAGCTTTTAGGAAAGAAATCACTACCTGATAAACCAACCAATGATTTGATTTCATTAAGTAATGTTTCATTATCAAACTAGATGATTATTTCAACCATCCTATTATTTAAGGCATTACTCATAGCTCAATCGTTTGAATAAACATAGTGATTTAACTCTGTCAGGTCAATCTAAAGCAGATGAGTGGAACATAACCTGCTAGCGATAGCGGAGTTTAATTGGAATTTTCTGGCTTTTTCACAAGATTTACATTATTATCGGTATTTTTAATCTTGCCAATAAGCATTTGTAAAACAGGCAAATACTGATGGAATTGTTCCACTAATCAATTATACTTATGCAAGTATTATCCCGAAGAACTGCGTTAAAAAATATGGCTCTGACCGGAGCCGGATTCTTTTTATTACCCGATGGTCTATTGGCTCACAATTCAGCACCGAAAAAACTGGGAGTAGCACTCGTCGGACTTGGTTATTACAGTACTGATCTGTTGGCTCCGGCTCTTCAGAAAACAGCGAACTGCTATCTGGCCGGAATCGTGACCGGTACTCCCGCAAAAGCAGAAAAATGGCAGCAGCAGTACAATATCCCGGATAGAAACATTTACAACTATCAGAATTTTGATCAGATTGCCAACAACCCGGACATCGATATAGTCTATGTGGTATTACCTCCATCCATGCATGAAGAATATGTGATCCGTGCTGCCAATGCCGGTAAACATGTATGGTGCGAAAAGCCTATGGCAATGACAGAAAAAGAATGCAGTAATATGATTGCCGCCTGTAAAAAGAACAAGTGTAATCTGGCTATTGGTTATCGTCTGCATCATGAACCTACTACCAAAGCATGGCGACAAATCATTCAACAACAGCAATTAGGCAAGGTGCAAACCATTGAAAATTCAGCCGCTTACCGTGATAACCGCACTAACCATTGGAAACAGATCCGGGAGCTTGGGGGCGGTGCATTACTGGATATGGGAGTATACGCCATACAGGGCGCCCGAATGGCAGCCAATGCTGAGCCCAAAGCAATATTATCCGCCACTACTTCAACTACCCGTCCCGAAATTTATACCAACGGACTGGAGGAAACTGCAATCGCAAAACTGGAGTTTCCCGGTGGTATAATCGCTGATATTAAAACCAGCTTCGGTGAAAATTCTAACTTCAACTACATCCAATGCGAAAAAGGACGATTGGAGATTGCACCATTTTCAGGCTATGGAAATCTGAGGGCCAAAAGCCCTTTAGGAGAAATATTCAATAATTATCAGGTTCCTCAGCAGCAGGTCAATCAAATGGACAACGAAGCCCTACGAATCATAAACAGGCAATCTGCCATGGTTCCCGGAGAAGAAGGTCTGCGTGATATTCGTATCGTGGAAGCAATTAAGAAAGCAGCAAAGACGGGTAAAATGGTAGGATTGTAAAAGTAAAACAGGCTGGAATAAACAGATTGCCTATTATCTGTTACATTTATTGAATAAACGTTTAAACACTGCTTTATAAAAACCGATAACAGGCAACTTATAACTAATCTTCAAATCGGTTCTTGTGTCAACGGGTTTTTAAATTTAGGACATGAGAGTAATGTCCATAAGTGAGGAATCACCTTTT
>JBAZHY010000436.1:0-2860 GCA_041652175.1 Pedobacter sp. | reverse complement strand
TATCAGCAATCCTTATCTGGATGCAAAAGTGCGGATAATGCAGAATGGAAGGCATGATAATGCACAGACTCTGAATCGTCCGGCATTTGTAAGAGCCGGCCAGTTAGTCTATAATGATATGAGATCATTGGATTTCAAAGCAGGAAATGAATTCCGAAGATTTGATATCCGAAGTTTGCGATTCCGTACCGAAAGAGTTGGAAAAATTGAACAGGATACCGCAAATAGAGTCTATCTTTTGAATGATGGTATTGAGAATCGACAGGGTTATACCTTTATTTTTGATGAAAATGGAGCCTTTTACATCAGAAATCAGGATGGAAGGGATAACAGAACCGACGCGGATTATGCTTCGGTGCAACTTTCTCTGATAGCTAGAAAACCTAGCCCAAATGGCACAGCTTATGTTGTCGGACAGTTTAATGATTATCGTCTAATTGATAAATTGGAGTACAATGAAGTCCAGAGCAGGTTTTCGGGAAAGATCTTTGTAAAGCAGGGTTTATATGATTACCATTATATTTGGCTTGCTGATGATGGTAAAATCCGTGATGACGTGGTATTTGACGGCTCTTATTATGAAACAGAAAACAATTATCAGATCCTTTTCTATTACCGAAAACCAGGAAGCCGCTGGGATGAACTAATTGGATATACTCAGATTAATTCCGTAAAACACTGATCATATTGTCATTTCTGCATAAATCAGCGGCATTCTCTAAGTCAAAAAGTATTTCTGTTTTTAGTATGAACTGAAATGAAACACATTATTTATGAGAAAACACATCATTATCATATATGAAAGCCAACACATTAAAATCACTATTTGCCACACTTGATCCGGAAATACTACCTTTACCACATGAGCACATTGATGAAAAGTCCTAAAGAGTCATTCACGATCATGAATGAATTGGTTCTTCCAAATGACACAAACCCTCTAAATAATCTGATGGGTGGACGTCTGCTGCACTGGATGGATATCGCTGCTGCTATTTCCGCACAAAAGCATTGCAATAATGTTGTGGTAACCGCATCGGTAGATAACGTATCTTTCAAACATCCGATCAAACTGGGAGATGTAATTACTATTGAGGCTATGGTTACCCGCGCATTCAGTACTTCTATGGAGGTACGTCTTCAGGTATATGCAGAAAATATTCCTTCAGGAACCCGTATCCGCTCCAACGAAGCTTATTATACATTTGTGGCACTCAATGCCAATGGTAAAACGATTCCGGCACCTGAAGTAAAACCGGAAAGTGATGAAGAACATAAACTATATGACGGTGCATTGCGACGCCGTCAGCTTAGACTCATTCTGGCAGGAAAAATGAAAGCACATGATGCCACTGAATTGAAAGCATTGTTCCTGAATCAGGAAGCATTATGAGAGAGAAGCCTATATCTCAAAAAAACACAGAAAATTTATAGGGCAAATTTTCAAACCTTAAAACCTTTATCCGGCTGAATTAAAGTATTTTAACCTTTATCCATGCATATAAGCATCAAACCCACATTAAATTAAAACAAGTTTGCCTTGGATCCTTTTTACAGGACAAAATCAAAATACCGTAAAAGAAAAATAGAAAAAATCTTTTCATCTAAAATTTTATACTCAGTTTCATTAATAAAAGCGATAAATGGCTTTAAGCGGAAACTACCTCATAGATTAAGAAACAAAATTAAATTTTGGCTCATTCTTCTATTTTGGGAATGTGATAAAAAGGACAATTTTCAATGTGGAAATTGTCCTTTTTATTAATTTCAAATTTTATCTGATTACTTCAGATTTTATTCGAAATAGCCTTTTATGACAATCTTTATAAACATGTGTCTTTATTATTGCTTAACAACAAAAACATCTATTTCAGACAAAAAAGTATGGTTTGTGCCGACTCTTTGAGATTCTAAGGCAGTAAGTTTTAAATAACGATATGCAACTGCAGAAGAAACAGGAAAATTTTGAAGATCATTTGAAATTGCAAAATTAAATTCTCCTAAAGAGGTAAAACTGGTACCATCATTACTAGCTTCTAACTTAAACTTTTTCATCCCTATTGCATTGGGTGTTGCAGCATAACGATTTGTCACGCCAACTGATATCATCTTGAGCGCTACTTTCATATCAATCAATACCCAATGTGGATAAGGAATAACTACAGAATAATCAGTATGCCAATAAGTTAATCTATCTCCATCCAATAACTTTTGAGGAGATCCATTTGTTCCCTCACTGGTAGAAAAACTGGAAGCTGTTATTGTCCATGCTTTTTTATCAGCAGTCATTGCGGTTGACTCATCTTTAAATAAAACTGTATCATTTTTATCACAAGCCGAAATTACAAACAATGTAAAGGCAAGTATTATATATGTTATTCTTTTCATTTGAATCGTTTTTAATGGCTATGAGGTCTATCTGTGGCAGGCAAGCCTGCCCACCCTCATGCAGGTTTCATTATTTCATTTATTTAATATCTTTCCTCGAAAGGCAATGATAAATATTATGGATTTTGAAGAAGCTTGGGATTTTTGTCAATTTCAGTCTGCGGGATAAATGCGACAACTTTACTATCTCCCGGATCAATAACCTGATTTGTAGAAGTTCCTGTTCCCGGATAGTTTCTAACTAAAGATTTGTTGTTACGGAATAAATCATAGGCACGATGACCTTCATATGCAAGTTCTAGCCAACGCTCTTCAAGGACCGCATCAAGAATCGTTTTTCCGGCAGTAACAAGTTCAGCTAAAGTTAAAGTTGGAATTCCTGCCCTCATCCGAATACGGTTTATATCATCCAGTGATGCCTGAGCATTTCCTAATTTGGCGTTTGCTTCAGCCCTAATCAAGTACATTTCTG
>JBAZHY010000435.1:0-2868 GCA_041652175.1 Pedobacter sp. | reverse complement strand
CTACCGATTGAATCCGGTAGATAATCAGGAAAAAATTATATTTTTAAGTGCCTTCCGGATTTTCGGAAGGCACTTTTTGTTTTATGATAATTCGCATCAAAAAAACCGGTTCAGATTGAAAAAATTCAAACAGTCACTTCGTAAATTCCTTTTCTGGTACTTTGTTATTACAGTCATCTGGGTTTTAATCTACCGTTTTATTAATCCGCCCATAACTTATCTGATGGTTCAAAGAGCAATTGAACGTAAAGTTGATGGTAAAGACTGGAAGATGGAAAGATCCTGGCGGGATATGGATGAGTTGTCGGATAATCTTAAAAAGGCTGCAATTGCAGGGGAAGATGCCCGGTTTCTGGATCACTGGGGCTTTGATATTGAAGCACTTCAAAATGCCATTGAGAAGAACAAGAGAAGAAAACGGATTATAGGTGGAAGTACAATCAGTCAGCAGACTGCTAAAAATGTTTTTCTCTGGCCGGGAAGGTCTTATATCAGAAAGGGCTTCGAAGCTTATTTTACACTGCTTATCGAATTGCTTTGGGGAAAGGAGCGAATACTAGAAGTTTATCTGAATGTAATCGAGATGGGTGATGGAATTTATGGAGCTGAAGCGGCCACTCAGCAATATTACGGGAAATCTGCCCGGAGTTTGAGTAAATCACAGGCTGCTTTACTGGTGGCCGTCTTTCCCAATCCTTTACGCTGGACGCCAAACCGACCGACCAGATACATCTATTATAAACAAGGGCTTATTCTCAGAAATATGAGTCATATAGGAAAATTACCTTTCTGAATGGGCAAGCAAGCTGTTTACTAACTTTTAGTCCGGACCAGGCGAAATATATAACAGGAATTATTCTTACTCGCCAGGTACTGAAAATGCTTTTGCGTGCCAGCTTTGACTCAGGGGAATTTCCCAATTACTGTATAACTCTTTGCGGGTGTTAATCAGATTGTTAAATACAGGGGTATGAGCGGTAACCTCCCCGTTTTTAATCAGCTCTTCAAATTCTTCCCTATTGCAATTTACAATATCCTCACCCCGACGAAAAGCAATTCTAAGTCTGTCGAACAGGTTAATACCAAACCTCTGCTCAATTTGCTTCATCAGATTAACTGATTTATCAATACTGCATCCTGTGGTGCCTGCAACTTGTTCATCTACAGAGAACACAATGAACTGATGATGAAGCACCTCTCCCAAAGCCGCCAGGGCATGGCCATGTGCCGCCCATTCAGGAGTAAATTCATTCAGCATTTTCTGAATGATGGTTTCTTCTTCATTGTTTAAGATCCGATCTGACTGATAGATCCATACCTTTGAATTTTCGGAAATGCTCATGCACAAAAATACTAAATTGAAAATGATAATTGTTTATATAAATGTCTTTATCATAGGTATAATTTTTCAATTTATCCTATTGCTTCCGGATTCTAAAAAGCTTATTAATTATTATTATTGTCCGGTTAATTTAGAAAAAACGGATCTCTATTTGTCCTTTTAATTCGGAGATATTAAAGGCATAAATCCACTACACAACCTTTCCACCCTCTATCGCCGGGTGGCTCGGTACTTTTGTCGGCCAAAAGTACCCAAAAGCCTCTTTCAATCCCTAGGTGCCTTTGACCACATGGCCTCCGCACATCAAAAAACAGCGATCGCTGCCTTTGGGGGATAGTGTTTTATGAAAGCATTCCGCATATGATCCCAAAGCCTGATGCTCGGTATTGCTCTTTGATTGCATCTGCTTCTGTTTCTTTGATCTTTCCGGCACTGGGGATTGAAACGTCCTTCGGTACCACCTGTATACTATGAACGTTAGTTGGAATCCTGCTTCGAATCAGAATCGTTCATCACTTACAGGTATTGAGTCTTGCAGAGATCGGCGCCGGCAAAAGATTTTCAGTCTGATCAAATCTTTGTATTTACTCAGACAGTAGAAATATGATCTACTTAGAAATCAGTATTTTGAACTGATTTAACCAGTAATTTGCTGTCAGAAAGTATCTTTGAAATGGAACTTAATTATTAAACGAATATTAAATTCAGACCACATGAAAAAAGTCATTTTATCGATTGCCCTCTTATTTATTTTAAATGCTGCTCAGGCTCAGGAAAACGAATCTTTACCAAATCAGAATACTGTCTCCGGTAATAATCTTTTAAAAGTTAATTTATTATCTCTTCCCCTGAGGAATTTTTCTTTTAGTTACGAACATAAAATAGGCAGAAAGATAAGTGCGGGCCTTGGCTTTCGTTTTATGCCTGAAGGAGGAGTCCCTATGTTATCTACGATTTCTGATATGATCGATGATCCGGAAACCTCCAGACAACTGGAGCAGATTCAGACGAGTAATACCGCTATTACTCCTGAGATCCGATTCTATTTAGGGAAACAGGCCATGCGTGGTTTTTATGTTGCCCCTTTTGCCCGATACAGCAAGTACAAAGCTGCCCTGCCATTTGAATTTGATGTGAACGGATCTGCTCAAACAATGCCATTAAGTGGTGAACTAACCACATTTACAGGCGGACTGCAATTGGGAGCTCAATGGAAACTGGGAGGCAGGCTTTACCTCGACTGGTGGATGCTTGGTCCGCAATATGGTACTGCAGATGGTTCCCTTGACGGAAAGCGTGCTTTAAGTACTCAGGAACAGCAGGAATTAAGAACAGAACTTCAGGATATTGAAATCCCTTTTGCCGATACAAAAACGAGTGTGGATGCAAATGGTGCCAGACTTGATATTAGCGGTCCATGGGCCGGTTTGAGAGCCGGACTTAGTTTAGGAATCAGGTTCTAAGGCTTTCTCTGAAATACAATAATTGTTTTTTAATTTAGGGCAGGATTTTCATTCTGCCCTATG
>JBAZHY010000434.1:0-2873 GCA_041652175.1 Pedobacter sp. | reverse complement strand
TTATTTTTTAATCACGCAAGTGTGAGATGAACCCGCCTACAGCAGACTGATCTATTTGAGGTATGCTGAATATTCATGACTTAATCTTTATAGCCTTGCGAAGTTCAACAAAATAAGGATTAACATAATCCTCAAAGTAAATATTCGTGGTCTCAGCGGGAATCGAACCCACATCTAAAGTTTAGGAAACTTCTATTCTATCCGTTGAACTATGAGACCTGATACTATCTAATCACACTTCCATTATAGATGGCCGTGCGAGGTGCCACAAAACTAAGATTTCCATCTGAATTTTCAGCCATAAGAATCATTCCCTGTGATAATATTCCTTTGATCTCCCTGGGCTCGAGATTAATTAAAACAGAAACCTGTTTTCCAATAATTTGTTCAGGCTCAAAATACTCTGCAATACCCGAGACGATGGTGCGCTGATCTAATCCGGTATCTATTTTTAATTTCAGCAATTTCTTCGTTTTCGCTACTCTTTCGGCTTCCATAATGGTTCCTACCCTGATATCCATTGTTGCAAACTGATCAAAATTAACATTCGGTTTTGCTTCTTCCGGTTTCATTGCAGCCTGAGCATTTGCTGCCTTGCTGTCATTCAGTTTCTTAATCTGAGCATCGATCTGAGAATCGTCAATCTTCTCAAACAGCAATGACGCCTCATTAAGCTGATGCCCTGCAGAAAGAATATCAATACTTCCCGCCTTATCCCAGGCCAGAACATCCATGTTCAGCATTTTGATTAATTTCTGAGCGCTAAAAGGCAGGAATGGCTCTGCCAGAATAGCAAGATTAGCAGAAATCTGTAGTCCGACATTCAGCACTGTTTTTACTCTCTCTTCATCGGTTTTAATCAGCTTCCAGGGTTCTTCATCGGCCAGGTATTTATTGCCAAGCCGTGCCAGATTCATAAATTCAGCTAAAGCTTCCCTGAATCTGTATTGCTCTATAGAAGAAGCAATCTTAACCGGATAAGATTTCAACTCATCCATTACCTGCTGATCAGTTTCAGTAAACGGCGAGCCCATCATAACCTTACCTTCAAAATATTTATGAGACAGAACCAAAACCCTGTTTACAAAATTTCCGAAGATTGCTACCAGCTCATTATTATTTCTTGCCTGGAAATCCTTCCAGGTAAAATCATTGTCCTTAGTTTCAGGTGCTGTCGATGTCAGCACATATCTGAGTACATCCTGTTTATCCGGAAACTCCTGAAGATACTCGTGAAGCCATACAGCCCAGTTTCTTGAAGTAGAGATTTTGTCACCTTCCAGATTGAGAAACTCGTTTGCCGGTACATTATCGGCAAGGGTAAACTGTCCGTGCGCCATCAACATAGCAGGGAATATTATGCAATGAAAAACAATATTATCCTTACCTATAAAATGGACAAGTTTGGTTTCCTTATCATACCAGTACTTCTCCCAATTATCCGAAGGTCTCAGATTATCATTCAAATAATATTCCGACTTCTTTTCAGCACTCAGTTGCGGATCACAAAGATCTTTGGTACCGGAAATATAGCCGATAGGTGCATCAAACCAGACATAAAGTACTTTACCTTCTGCTCCTTCCACAGGAACTTTTACTCCCCAGTCCAGATCCCGTGTCATTGCCCGGGGATTTAAACCACCACTCAGCCATGATTTGCATTGACCATACACATTAGGCTTCCAGTCTTTATGTGAATCAATGTAGGCCTCAATCTGAGGCTGCATTTTATCCAATGGCAGAAACCAGTTGGTTGTTTTCCTGAGGATTGGCTGAGCTCCCGATAATGTTGAATGAGGATTAATCAGTTCTGTCGGACTTAACGAGGTGCCACATTTTTCACATTGATCTCCGTAAGCTTCCTCATTACCACACTTAGGGCATGTTCCAACAATGTATCTGTCTGCCAAAAACTGTCCGGCTTTTTCATCATAATATTGTTCGGTTTCTTCCTCATCAAATACTCCTTTATCATAAAGCGTTCTGAAGAATCCGGATGCAGTTTGATGATGGGTAGGCGATGAGGTTCTATGATAAATATTAAATGATACTCCAAAATCACGGAAAGAATCACCGATAATCTTATGATATTTATCAACCACCTGCTGTGGTTCTACACCTTCTTTTCTTGCTTTAAGTGTTATAGGAACTCCATGTTCATCAGATCCGCAAACAAATATCACATCTTTTCCCTTTGACCTTAGAAATCTCACGTAGATATCAGCAGGAATATATACCCCCGCCAAATGACCGATATGGACTGGTCCGTTAGTGTAGGGAAGCGCTGCCGTAACTGTGTATCTTTTAAATTTATCGTTTGCCAAAGTCTTAATATTTGCGTGAATGAGCCTGTTTTTACCTTTGACAAAGATAATGGCTAATGTGATAAATTGCTAATGAGTTAGTTTGACAATTTACTTGTTTGGGATTTTGTAAATTTGACTGTCCAATATAGAACATTTAACCAAAATGTGCTTTATTATCACATTGAAAAAAGGCCATCAAAATTGACTGATCAGTTTAAAAATCAATTCAAAACACCGCCATACCTTAAAAGGGGGGATACCGTAGCAATTACATGTCCGGCAAAAAATTTACCGATAAGTATCCGGGAAGCTGTGAAGCTGCTTGAATCCTGGGGCCTGAACGTATTGCTGGGTGAAACGGTAGGAGCTTCCTGGCATCAGTTTGCAGGCAACGATGAACTGAGAACCAATGATTTTCAACGCTTCCTGGATGATGATACCGTAAAAGCAATTTTTGCAGCGCGCGGGGGTTATGGAACAGTCCGAATAATCGACAGGCTCGATTTTAGCAGTTTCAGTATTCATCCGAAATGGATTGTAGGCTTCAGTGATATTACTGTTCTTCAC
>JBAZHY010000433.1:0-2874 GCA_041652175.1 Pedobacter sp. | reverse complement strand
TGAACGCTCACTGATTCAGACTATTGGCCGTGCAGCAAGGAATGACAGGGGACGGGTAATTATGTACGCCGATAAAATTACTGATAGCATGAGGGTTACTATCGACGAAACCAACAGAAGAAGGGAGAAACAGATTGCCTACAATACAAAGCATGGCATTACCCCAAAAACTGTCGGAAAAACCCGGGAAGCAATTATTGAGCAGACCTCTGTCATGGATTTTAAAGGAGGGGTTCAGAAAGCTTATGTGGAGAAAGAAATGACCGATAATCTGGCCGCAGATCCTATTATTCAATATATGAGTAAACAGGAATTGCAGAAATCAATTGATAAAACCAGGAAGGAAATGACTAATGCTGCGAAAGATACTGACTTTCTGCTCGCAGCAAAACTCAGGGATGAAATGTTTGCCCTGGAGAAAATCATGTTGGAAAGATTCGGTGATTGAGTATTAAGTAGCGAGCAGAGGATATTGAGATTGATAGTATAAGTCCATACTACACTCCATTCAGAAGTCATTTAACAAAATTCGTAATTTTTAATTTTTAATTAATCATTCGTCCTTCTATGCTTCAGGTAATAAAAACCAAGTTTCCCTGCAATAACAGCATGATTAAATAAATTAGGGATCAGGCCATAATGTTTTGAAAAGATATGAAAGCGCTCAATCAAACTTTGGCGGTGTCGTTTTTTTGACATTCCCCCAACCAGGTATTTTGCCACATACATTCGGGTATTGATTATCTTATGTGCTTTTTTCGCAGCTTTCAGTATCCAGTCGATATCTGAACTTAGTTTATATCCCGGATCGTAAGGTTCAGTAAGACTCTTCCTGATATATATTGCCTGATGACTGATACTCATTCCATATTTAAAATCCTTCCAGGTAAAATGTTCAGGTACCTGATGACGGCGCCGACCCAAACTTTCCCAATCTTCATTATACATTTCTGTTTCACCGTAATAAATATCCGCATCCGGAGAAAGGCTGAAAATCTTCTCCACCGTATCAGGAGCATAAATCTCATCACCGGAGTTCATAAACAGAACATAGTCGCCACTTGCCAGGGCAAGACCCTTATTCATCGCATCATAAATTCCTTTATCCCTCTCCGAAATCATTTTACTGAATCTGACCTCATACTTCTTAAGGATATCCAGAGTACCATCAGTTGAAGCACCGTCGATGATCAGATATTCGATATTCGGGTAGGTCTGATTCAGCACAGAAAGTACCGTACGCTCAATATCGCGAACGTTATTATAAACAATTGTAATAACGCTTAATTTAGGCCGGAACATGCTCATTTAACAGTGATTCATACAATTCAATATGTTGTTTGGCAACGATTTGTTCTGAGAATTTTTCTTCAACGATTTTCCGTGAGTTAAGGTTCAGTTCCATCCTATCCGGATATTCGTAAACCCAGACAATGCCGGTTGCCAGATCCTCAGCAGATCGATACGCTGCCAGGTAACCATTCTCTTTATGCTTTACCATATCCGGAATACCCCCTGTAGTAAATGCAACAACAGGAGTTCCGCAGGCCAGACTTTCCATTACCGTATTCGGCAGATTATCCTCCAGTGATGGCGCCAGAAAAACATCCGCTGCACTATAGCATAAACTTAATTTTTTATCATCATTGATGGTTCCCAGGAAAGTTGTTAAAACTCCGAAATCAGGAACATTTTTTTCGTCACGATTACCAAATATCACCAGTTCAATTTTATCAGGGGATATTTTATGATCTCTGAGCAGGATTTCGATCGCTTCAATCAGGTAAGCGGTTCCTTTATGCATATCCTTACGCGAAGGCATAAATCCGCTTATCAGGATGAACCGGTCGCGGTTTAAGCCCAGTTCGGCTCTTGCTGCATTTTTATCCTCCGGGCTGAATATTTTCAAATCCAGGGTATTAGGAATATTCAGAACCGTATGATTCCCGAGCATATTACTCATGCGGACTGTTTCTGCCATCCAGCTTCCGGGAGCAATAACGGTAAATTTCAGATTCTGATAAGCTCTTGCCTTACGGATCCAGATCCTGTGCGAGCTGTCTTCATCGCCTGAATACTTCAATACCGGACAATTCCCGCATTCCCTGAGGTAATGATCGCAGCCATATTTTACATGACAACCTCCGGTAAATGCATTAATATCATGGAAAGTCCAGACAATCGGCTTGTTCAATTGTTTCAAGGCGGCTATGTCTTCCGGTCTTAGAAAAGCATGATTGATCCAGTGCAGATGAATGATATCAGCCGATTTCAATAAGCTGTTTGATGAAATATCCCTTCCCCATACTGGAAAAGAAAAGGGAATTGGAACAGGTTTGGTAAAAATCTTTGCAAGAATCCTTTCTATGATTATTCCAGCCGCGGTGATCCATTTTGCAAAAAAGCCTTTCGAAAGGTTCTCTACCTCCGGATTGGGTTTGAAAAGAAAATTAACAAGCAGTACAGAGTCTATCCCCTGAGCCTTCAAAGCTTTATTCAACCTCTGAGATGCTCTCCCGGCGCCACCGTTTCCGGCATAGGTATTCAAATGGATAACTCTCATCGTTTCAAAAATACAATTCGTATTGCTAATTAAGAGAACTGATTTACTGCATAAATTCTCAATTCCCTATGAATCTCATCTGCATATCTAATCTTTTTGTTTTCTTTGCTTTTGAATGGAAAATCAACTAACCGACCGGAAATTCTGGACTAATTACTGGGAGTCAAAACCCGATCTGGCTATCAGTATAGATAAAAACTATCTGTTCCATCAGCAACTTGAAGAGATCGTCAAAACACAGAAGATTAAAACTGCCATTGAACTGGGTGGTTTTCCGGGCTATTATTCCATATTTCTGACTAAATATCTGG
>JBAZHY010000432.1:0-2878 GCA_041652175.1 Pedobacter sp. | reverse complement strand
AGCATTGGTAAAGACTGCCGCAGCATCAACTTCATTCAAAAAGCGTTCACTTAATTCTTCATTCTTAGAAACAATTGCTTCTGAGTGTTTGGAAGAGAATTTGCGAATATGTTTCAATGCTTCATCAAAGCTATCCACTGTTTTTACCGAACATTTGAAATCCAGAAACTCACGTCCGAAATCTGCTTCCTCAGCTTGTTGCAGGTAAGGGTACTTTAAATCCTTCAAAACCTGATAGGCCTCCGGATCTGCAAAGATTTCAACATGATAAGCTTCCAGCTTCGGAGCAAGAAGCTTTAATAGAGGTTCAAGCACCGTTCTGTCAGCCAGCACGGTATCCAGCGAGTTACATACTGACGGACGGGAAACTTTTGCGTTGGTTACAATATCAGCGGCACTTTCCAGATCGGCAGATTGCTCCACATAAGTATGGCAGACTCCCGCTCCCGTTTCAATTACCGGAACTGAAGCATGTTCGCGTACATAATCAATCAATTGCTGCGAACCTCTCGGAATCAGAATATCTACATATTTAGTTGCTGTGAGCAGCTCAGGCATAAACTTACGGTCGGCAGGTAAAAGCTGAACAATATTAACATCCAGATTAAATGATTTAAGGACCTCCTGAATCAATGAAACTAAAAACGAGTTGGTGTAGAATGCATCTGTTCCGCCTCTTAACAGGCATACATTACCTGACCGGATACACAATGCAGCTACATCAATGGTTACATTTGGCCTTGACTCATAAATTACGCCAACAACCCCCAGAGGTACAGTAATCTTCCGAACCAGCAAACCATTTGACAGGGTTTTCTCTGATATCAGCTGATTAGTCGGATCAGGAAGCGCAACAATATCCTCTACACTTTTGGCCAGATCTTCAATCCGTGGCGCATTCAACAGCAGTCTGTCTTTCTTGGGATCTGAATCCGGCATCCGGTCAAGATCCTTTTTATTTTCAATAATGATTGCGTCAGTATTAGCTCTAAGCTTTTCGGCCAGCGCTTTTAGCAGAGCCTGCTTTTCACTGTTGCTCAACAACTTTACTGCCGTTGTGGCCTGGGATGCTTGCTCAAGCAGGGCTTGTATCGTTTCCATGATAAAAAATTATAATAAAACTATATGATCAGCATGTGCTACTTCAAGATTCTTCAGACTTACGCCGCTTTTCAGAACAGATGAATCTATTTTCGCTTCAGCAACAGCGATGACATTATTTTCCTCATCCAGGATTTCAATGATCTCGCCGTTCTCAAAGGGACTGATTACATTGCTGATTCCTACGGCCAGAAGACTGTGACGTTTTTGAAGCGCTTTACCGGCACCGGCATCAACCTGAATACGTCCGCGTACCAGACTTCCGCTGGCTAACCATTTCTTACGGGCCGGAAGATTACTTGTCTGCGGATGACAAAGTGTTCCGGTCTTGCCTTCAAGGGCATTCATAATACCATTTTCAGATCGGATACCAAAAATCACCACCCTGATCCCCATCTGATTCGCCAGTCGCGCAAAGTTTAACTTGGATGTCATTCCTCCCAAACCTGAAGCTGATTTCTCTTTATTGGCCAGTTGAAGTACTTTCTTATCCGTTGTATCCAGCTCAGGAATTACATTTCCTTCACTGTCAAGTACTCCCGGAACTGAGGTGCTGAACAATACCTGCGAAGCACCAAAACCAACAGCAATAAGGGTGGCAAGTTCATCATTATCTGAAAACTTGAGCTCCAGATTACTCACCACATCATTCTCGTTGGCAATGGGAATAATATTACTCTTCCAGAGCTCTTCATAAGTACGCTTGAGTTGCAGAAACTGATCACGATTTGAAAAATGATGACGTTCACACAGACTTTGAGCAATAGAAATTCCGTATTCTGAAAAATATTTAGCGTAAGTATTTAATAACAAAGGGTTACCGATAGAAGCGGCCGCTTTTTTTTCATTGAGTGTCCCTCCATAATTCTTCAGAAATCTCTTTCCCGCAGCAACAGCTCCCGATGAAACGATCACCAGATTATAATCCTTATGTATCATTGCCACCTGACGGGCAATTTCCTTAGTGACAACCTCATCCAGTTCTCCCTTAGGAGTGGTGATGGATGCAGTGCCAAATTTAAGTACGAGTATAGGTTTTGCCAATGTAAATGTTGTATGGAGCGAATTTAAGAAATTTGCGGATTTTAACTTGTAAGTATTGTGATATAGGATGGATTCGTCAGGACTCTTTGTTGGGACACATGCAAGGACTTATCCTTGCATACTTGTTTATGGCAGACAAGCGCAGCGAAACCCTTTGTCATTGCGAACATATCCCCTTGTCATTGCGAGCCTGCCTGCGTTAGGCAGGCAAAGCGAAGCAATCCCCTCACAGCTAATACTAGTTATCATAAGATTAGTTGCGCTTGCCTTACGCTGGTAAGGATATTTATAAACTTAATAAATCAAAGCTGCGGGTGTATTTTAATGTCAGGCTCCGGGTATCCATCATGTCGAATAAATCTTTATCTTTTACGATGTTAACTACAACAAACAAACCATTATTTGCATTTTGAAGCCAGCCAAATCTTGCATTTACAGAGGTAATTCTTGACCTGTTGTTATACTGAACTAAACTCTGAATAAACATTCTTGGCGTAAATGAGTAAGCTAATCGATTCCCAAGTATAATAGCTTTCAATTCCCCATTTGGCAGATTTAATATATTGTGATTGACAATGGCGGATGAATTCAATTTATCGCCAACTCTGGCTTTTACAGTTGCTGTTGTCGCTATCCGATCTCCTCCAAAATATCCTCCTATAATACTTCGGGCATTCAATGAAACTGCTTTGTTTTGATTTGTTATCAGGACCAGTTGCATTTCATTATGCTT
>JBAZHY010000431.1:0-2885 GCA_041652175.1 Pedobacter sp. | reverse complement strand
TGCTTCAGCATCTGCTGTAACACCTGATGCCTGTCCGGTTTCATAACCTCCCTGAGAGTATCCAATTGCAGTGCCGATATAACCCACAGCATAATCTCCATACCCTGCAACAGTAACGAAAAGATCAGGACGTTCAGCTTTTGCTGCCAGCTGATATTCAACAAATGGTTCCCCGGGTAAATGGACAATTCTGGCACTTCCAATATTCAGACAGGACATATCTATAGTCTTTCCGGCCTGTACTCTCTTCAGCCAAACCAGTTTAGACAAATTATTGGAAATAAAAACCTGGTTATCATTTTTCATTCTGGCTTCCAGATTTTCAATCCCTGCTGCCGGCTTAAAGACCATTGGCTCAACATTCCATTGTACTGAAGAGGCAGTTACAGGCTCAAGCTTCGTATTATCCCAGGCACGCTTCATTCCATCGGCAAGTCTGGTGGCAAGAATCATTCTGTTCTCTTTTGCACCATCATTATATTTGCCAGCAGTAATATTGCCTCCGGCTCCATTGAAATGAATATGTAAGGCATCGGGCACAGCTAACTGACGCATAAAACGGGCAATACCCGGAAAATCAGGATTGGGTACGCCGGTTCTGTAATAACTCTGCGGATGTGAGGCATAATAACTCAATACAGCAATTGGCTTTTTATTATTCCAAAAGCTGATAAGAGAGACCATAGGGTCAATTAACCCTAAGGGTTCGGGTTCGGCTCTTATTATTGAATCCCTGGTAGCTGAACTGCGGGTATATTTCACTTTACCGTCAGGTCCCAGAACACGACGGTTTGATGCTACTTCATAAACCTCAGCCTTACCGGTTCCAATATGTGTAAACGGTATCGCTTTAGGAAGGGATTGTGAGATTGCGATTCCGAGTCTTTTGATCAAATCCCTGGCATAAGAACTTTCAAAAGCCATCGGACTTAAACCTTTGGATATCAATAACTTTTCAGCCCCAAAGTCAGAAGCCGGTGCATCATGCTGGTGAATGGCATGAACCACTACCCTGCCCGGAATGGTGCCAGCCGCTGCTGCCATTACTTTCTTGAACTCATCCTGACTGTCATTAGAAATACCAATCCAGTCTACCGAACACATTACAATTGGCTGCCCGGCACCTAAAATAACTATTCCTTTTGCCCTTAAACCTAAATCCCAATCATTAATCATGGGATCATAAGTCAGTGTACTTCCAACCGGAGGTGTGGCATCCAGATCGAATGTTGCCAATTTCAGTCCGTCAGCTGCATTTTGTGCTGTACTTACAATCGAAATGCAAATAAAAACTCCTGTAAATAACAGCAGCTTGATCCTTTTTGAAATATTCTTTTTCATTTATATAATTAATTTGATAAAAATCTTCCCCTCAGATGTTTATCCGGCCGAAAATCTTTAACCCCAGAACCTTATATCAAAAAAGTTTGGTATCTTTTCAATCAAACAAAAAAATAATCCCGCAGATTATTAATTTCTGTAAAAGGCAGAATTCTCTTTCGTCAAAATATCAATAGGCATGAAATAGATCTTTTCAACCGGAGATGAGAAAGCCAAATGCCGGTATAAAGAGATCAGACCTCTGTAAGCCTGCTGTTTAGGCTTCTGGCAGATCAGAAAATCTACTATACCTTTGTGCATATATTCTATATTCTCTTTCAGAAAGTCGTACCCAATCAGAATCAGATCTTTTCCCAGCGATTCAATAAAATGAGCTACATTCGAGACCCTGGAATTGGTTACAAATACAACTTTAATATCATTATTCTCTTCAAACACTCTGGATAATTGATGTTCAATTGATTTCAGATCGGTTTCCCTGATATCAATCTTGATGATATTATCAGGTTTATGATGATCCTTAAAATAAGTCCTGAATCCCTCCTCCTTTTTCAAAAGATGATGATGATTATCAATTTCGCGTGAAATATTAACAATCAGCGCCTTATCTTGAGGCCCGGTAAGATAACTGACCAAATGTGCTCCAAGGTAACCACTATGATACAGATTTGGCCCTATATAACTTAAACTTCCATTATTAGGTAAATCAGAGTCAATGAGTACATAAGGTATTTTCAACTCTTTGCATTTTTCTGTAAATGCTACAGATTCTTCAATAAATGAAGGAGCGAGCAGAACCCCATCCGGTTTACTTTCAAGAATGAGACGGGTTTGATCTACAAACGAGTCGATCAGATTCTGATCATAAAAATATTTGTCTACGATAATACCCAATTGTTTTATCTCAGCATCTGCCAGTTCAATACCCTGAAGCGGCGCATCCCAAAAACTGGTTTCACTTGAACTTTCAGGAATCAATGTTGCAATACGCAATGTTTTCCTCGAAGCAAGACGCTGGGCCAGTAAATTAGGTTTATAATTAAGCTCTTCAATGATCTTACTGATCTTTTCCTTTGTTTGTTCGGATACACCCTTTCTGTTATGAAGTACTCTGTCGACGGTTGCAATAGAAACATTGGCTCTCCTGGCTATTTCCTTGACTCCCGTAAGCTCAGTAATCTGTTTTTTCATTCTTAAAACTGCTGTATTAATGGTGTGTATCTTCTACACAATTATAATTCATATCTTCCTCTTTTCATAATCAAATTATGGGCATATCCCCTTAAATGATGTGATCAGAACGGGTAGAATCGGGCCTATCTTCAATGACTTACATTTAGATTTAGCATTTTTAAATATATTCATTTAAATTCGTTTACGTACCCGTTTTTTGTATTTGTTTTAATACTATGAAACAATTCAGTATATGGCATTCTTTCTGATCAAACCATTAGGATTAATATCCGATACTCCGGAGATAATAGCCGTTTCAGCTAAATCCAAACCTGATCCGATTAATATTTTAAGATTCAGGGTAGATTTTC
>JBAZHY010000430.1:0-2886 GCA_041652175.1 Pedobacter sp. | reverse complement strand
ACTGATCTGGGCTTTTTACGATATGCCGATTATCTGATTGAAAAATTCAGGGAGAACAAGCTTGCAATCAAATAATCAGATCCTCTTAATTATTACCCATCTACATAACAGGATGGGTTAAAGACTAAATATGACTAAATTGACAATGCCTGAATCAACAGGCATTGTCAATTTGAATCCATGCTAAAATATGGTACACTAATAATCTGATTTAGAACCTTGCAGAAAAGACTTAAACCTTAAACCTCTCCTTCAAAAATTGACCGGTATAAGAATTTATCTCATTGATCATATCTTCAGGAACCCCCTCAAAAACAATACCCCCTCCCCCTTCGCCACCCTCAGGACCAATATCAATTACCCAATCCGCACATTTAATTACATCCATATTGTGTTCAATTACAATGATAGAATTACCCTGTTCAATTAATGCATTGAATGATTTGAGTAACTTTTTAATATCATGAAAATGGAGTCCGGTAGTTGGTTCGTCGAAGATGAACAATGTCTTACTGCTATTATTACCCTTTACAAGGAAGGATGCCAGTTTGATTCGCTGTGCCTCCCCACCTGAAAGCGTATTGGACGACTGTCCCAAATGAACATAGCCCAGACCTACATCTGATAGCGGTTTAATTCTGGATAAAATCTTTGGCTCCTTATCAAAAAAATCGATAGCCTCATCGATGGTAATATCCAGCACCTCAAACACATTCTTATCTTTATAAGTTATGTCCAGCACATGTTGTTTAAATCTCTTACCATCACAGGCTTCACAGGGCAGAAAAATATCAGCCATGAATTGCATTTCAATTTTAACTTCCCCCTCTCCCTGGCAAGTATCGCATCGTCCGCCTTCCACGTTAAACGAAAAGGCAGAGGGTTTCAAAACCGCAGCTTTTGCTGCCCCTTGTGATGCGTACAGATTCCTGATCTCATCCCATGCCTTTACATACGTAACCGGATTAGAACGCGAAGAGCGACCGATCGGATTTTGATCGACAATCTCAACTTGTTCAACCCTGCTAAAATCACCCTCAATAGAATCATAAGCTCCGGTCTGTTCACCGGAATAATTACCTATAGCCTTTTGCAAAGCGGGTTGAAGAATCCGTTTTACCAATGAAGTTTTACCCGAACCCGATACTCCGGAAACTACACAAAGTACATTCAGGGGAAAGCTGACATCTATATTTTTAAGATTATTCTCCCTTGCCCCTTTAATAATGACTGAATCATTCCATTTACGACGATGCCCGGGTATGGCAATGGACTGTCTATTACTCAGGTATTGTCCGGTAAGACTGTCCTTATCTTTTAATATTTCGTCAAAAGATCCTGTAAATATAAGATTGCCTCCATGTGTTCCTGCCTCAGGTCCGATATCGATGATATGGTCGGCAGCATGCATAATTTCCTCTTCATGCTCAACAACCAGTACGGTATTACCTACGTTTCTTAATGACTTCAGCACTTCTATCAGACGCTGGGTATCTCTTGGATGCAGACCAATACTCGGTTCGTCCAGAACATAAACAGATCCCACCAATGAGCTTCCAAGAGAAGTTGCCAGATTAATCCGTTGTGATTCACCCCCTGAAAGGGTATTACTCAGTCTGTTTAGGGTCAGGTAACTCAAACCTACATCATTCAGAAATTTCAGACGGTTACTAATTTCCATCAGCAAACGCTTTGCAATTTTCATCCCTGAGGGGTCAAGCTCCAGTGATTGAAAAAAGTCGAGCGCCTTATCCAGGGGCATTAAAACAATATCAGTAATGGAAAGGCCTCCGATCTTTACATAAGAAGCATCCTGCCTCAAACGACTACCCTTACAGTCGGGACAATTTGTCTTGCCTCTGTATCGTGAAAGCATCACCCTGTACTGAATTTTATACGTTTGTGTTTCAAGCTCTTTAAAGAAAGCATCCAGTCCGTTAAAATAAGTATTACCCGTCCATAATAACTTTTTCTGATCTTCAGTTAGCTGACTATAGGAACGATGGATCGGGAAATCAAACTTAATGGCATTTCTGATCAGGTTATTTAACCATAGCCCCATCTTCTCTCCCCTCCAGGGTGCAATAGCCCCATCATAAACCGACTTGCTTTTATCCGGAATGACCAGGTCCTCATCGATTCCGATAACCTTACCATAACCCTCGCAGCGTTTGCAGGCGCCAAATGGATTATTAAAACTGAAAAAATTAGGACTGGGTTCTTCGAATCTGATTCCGTCGAGTTCAAACCTGTCGCAAAACAAATGAATTTCACCTCCTGTATCCACCAGACAGTCCCCCCTTCCTTCAAAAAAGGCAGTTTGAACAGAATCTGCAATCCGGCTTAAAGTCTCTTCCTCATTATTTACATTCACTCTGTCGATTACAATTTTTATATCCCTATCAGAGTCTGACTTTTTGTTTCCAATTGATTTATCGTCCAGAACATCTTCAATTTTAGTCAGATTATTATCTAAAAGTATCCGTGTAAAGCCCTTTTGAAGCAGAACGGCAAGTTCCTCTTTCATAGACCGGTTATTGTGCGGATGTAAGGGACAGAGTATAGTGACAGTGCTATCTGATTCCAGACTGCTGATAAAATTGGTCACATCTGTAACCGTATCTTTTTTTACTTCCTTGCCTGAAACAGGCGAAATAGTCTTACCAATTCTGGAAAACAGGAGTTTTAAGTAATCATAAATCTCTGTTGATGTACCTACTGTTGAACGTGGGTTGCTGGTAATAACCTTTTGTTCAATGGCTATGGCCGGTGCTATCCCTTTAATATAATCTACATCAGGCTTATTCATCCTTCCCATGAACTGCCGTGCATAAGAAGAAAGACTTTCAACATAACGTCTCTGTCCTTCCGCATAGAGCGTATCGA
>JBAZHY010000429.1:0-2888 GCA_041652175.1 Pedobacter sp. | reverse complement strand
TCCATGAAGTAAAAACTCCATTAATAAAAACTGCTGGGTATTACTAAGACGCGGATGGAACTGTTTTATTACATCTTTTAATCCCGGGATTGATTCAAGTGCTTTTTTATATTCTTCCAGAGAAAGGCTATCCTCCAAATTGATGGTATGTCCTGCACTAAACCAATTGATAATTTCAGTATAAGGATTAATTGACTTCGCTTTTTTTAATTTTTCGGGATCAGGAAAATAGGTAGTCATCAGACTTTTTATTGCTTTACCCAATAAAATGTTTGCAACCTTGGCCGGCCCTTCCAGTTCACCTTCGTATACCAGTTCAATCTTTCCTGTTATTGCCGGTATGAGACCCAGAAAATCTGATATACGAACAAATGTGCTGACTTCGCTATTAAGCAGCATTCTTCTTTCGGCATTACTGATCAAATTTTCATATGCTGATATCGTCAGTCTGGCTGAAACACCTGATTTTTTATCAATATATTCTGATTCCCTTGCTTCAAACGCAATTTGTTCAACCAGATCTTTTACCAGTCCGTCAGCTTCGATCTGTTCTCTTTGCGACTTTGTTAATCGGGCTTCCTGCTGAGTTATTTTCCTTGAAATTTCGATACTGCGTGGATAGTGGGTTAGGATCTGGCTTTCAATTCTGTCTTTCAAAGGAGTTACAATCGATCCACGGTTAGTATAATCTTCCGGATTTGCGGTAAATACGAACTGAATATCTAAAGGTAAACGTAATTTGAACCCTCTGATCTGAATGTCTTTTTCCTGAAGAATATTGAATAGGGCTACCTGGATTCTGGCCTGAAGATCGGGCAGTTCATTGATTACAAAAATACCTCTGTGTGCACGGGGAATTAATCCGAAATGGATCACTCTTTCATCCGAATAAGTTAATTTCAGCGTTGCAGCCTTGATCGGGTCTACATCCCCGATTAAATCGGCCACAGTAACATCCGGGGTGGCCAGCTTTTCGGTATATCGATCCGAACGATGTAACCAGGCAATTGGGGTGTCATCCCCTTTAATTTCCAGTATATGATGTCCGAACCATGATATTGGATTCAGAGGATCCTCAAATAGTTCAGATCCTTCGATATAAGGTACATACTCATCCAGCAGGTTAATCATTAAACGTGCAATACGTGTTTTGGCCTGTCCGCGTAAACCCAGTAACAAAATATTGTGTTGTGATAAAATAGCAGTCTGCAAATCAGGAATAACGGTTTCCTCATAACCAATAATCCCTTCCATGACCGTATTTTTGGCTTTCAGTTGGTATATCAGATTTTCACGCAATTCTTCTTTCACTGAACGGGATTGGTAACCGGATTCTTTTAACTCTTTCAGAGTTTTTATATGCAGTATATCCATATATCGAATGTCTAACGTATCGTCCTTCTTCTGTTTTTAATATAATCTTCAAAAATATATTCGCCTAATCCCTTCAATGAGCTATAGAATGCCCTCCCGCCGTTTATCTCAGTAAATTGTCTGACAAACTGCTGCAGATAAGGATCCCTGGCAATCATAAATGTGGTGATCGGAATCCCAAGCCGTTTACATTGCGCAGCCATATTTAGTGTTTTATTAACCACTTTTCTGTCTAAGCCGATACTGTTTTTATAGTATTTATTACCCTCTTTCAGACAGGTTGGTTTCCCGTCGGTGATCATGAAGATTTGTTTGTTGTGGGTTTTTCTTCTTCTGAGAAGGTCCACCGCGAGTTCCAATCCGGCATAAGTATTGGTATGATACGGACCTACCTGCAAATATGGAAGCTCTTTCAAAGTAATTGGCCAGGCATCATTTCCGAAAACAACAATATCAAGAGTATCTTTGGGATATTTTGTCTTTATAAGCTCAGCCAGTGCCATAGCTACTTTTTTGGCAGGGGTAATTCTGTCTTCACCATAAAGAATCATGGAATGTGAAATGTCAATCATTAAAACGGTTGAAGTGAGCGTTTTATAATCCTTTTCTTCTACTTCCAGATCGCGTTCGGTCATGGAGAAATCAGCAATACCATGACTGATCTGTGCATTATGAATAGATGCTGTCATGTCAATTTGATCCAGACTATCGCCAAACTGATATTCCCTGCGGTCAGCATTTTTCTCTTCACCCAGCCCTGAAATATTGGTATTATGGCCACCTTTTCCGGATTTTTTCAACTTTCCAAATATTTCATCCAGTGCCGATTTTCTTATGCTTTGCTCGGTTTTTGATGTAATATTAAAGCTTCCGGATTTATTATCATCGTCTTTCAGATATCCTTTTTTCTTAAGATCTTCGATGAAATCACCCATACCATACTCATCGTTGGTAAGCTTATATTGCTTGTCCAGTTCATTCATCCAGGCAATAGCCTCATCTGCGTCCCCTGAAGTGTAATTAAGTAACTCCAGAAACAGTTTTAATAATTCTTCAAAACCACCTTTGGGGAGTTCGCTGGGAATATATTTTGAAAAAGAATGTCCCCGCATATGGGTCTTTAAAAATAAGAATGTTTATTACAAAGTTAAGCTATTCGATAATTAATAATGTTATGGATGTGTCAAATATGGAATGGTTAAAACGAAAGGAATGAGAGTATATTATGGAAATGAATTCTGCAAATAAGGTTAAGTTAGAATAGAAATGATTCTGTTTTGATAAACCTGAAATGGAGGATCATAATTATTGAAGCAGGATCTCCGATATTAGCATCAACGAAATTATCAATATTAAAAGTAAAATATATTCAGATGAAGAATATAGTAATAATATTATTGTTTACTCTACAGGCTTTTGATTTAAGCGCACAACAGAGTGATAAAGAATTGATTTTAGAACTCCTCGAGACTCAACGTATCGACTGGAACCGAGGCGATATAGCGGCCTATATG
>JBAZHY010000428.1:0-2897 GCA_041652175.1 Pedobacter sp. | reverse complement strand
GTTTGATCCCCGGATGAACTGCTTATCTATATCAATGCTGATGTCTAAATGGTAATAGTTAATGTCGTAAGAACTTCTCTCATCACTCAATGTGCCTCTTAGGGTATCTGCCCTGCTGAAGATGCTGTTTTGGGCAAAGGAAACGGAGTGCAGAAGTAATAATAATAATCCTGCAAGGAAACTATATTTTCTGAGCATATGGGCAATGTTTGCTTGGTTAGATGAATCAGGGTGTTCATTCATCCAAATTTAGATAAATAAAACGCATCATGCAGGGCCGGAATGATTTTACATTTTAGATTATCAGATTTTTTTAAGGATTGATAATTATTAACTTTGATTGAAATTTAAAGATATTCTTACATGCAATTTGACGTAATAGTAATTGGAAGTGGTCCTGGTGGTTATGTTGGAGCCATCCGTTGTGCCCAGCTTGGTTTAAAAACCGCAGTCATAGAAAAATATAGTACTTATGGAGGAACCTGCTTAAATGTTGGTTGTATCCCATCCAAGGCCTTGCTTGATTCATCTGAACATTATCACAATGCATTGCATACGTTTAAAGAGCATGGAATTAATTTAAAAGACCTGAAACCTGATCTGAAGCAAATGGTTAAGCGTAAGGATGAGGTTGTTGCCCATACTACCGGAGGTATTTCCTATCTTTTCAAGAAGAACAAGATAACGGCTTATCAGGGTATAGGCTCAATGGTAGATAAAAATACAGTGAAGGTAAGTAAGGCTGATGGCTCTTCCGAAAACATCACCGGTAAAAATATCATTTTGGCTACAGGTTCGAAACCTACAGAATTACCATTCCTTAAAACTGATGGTAAGCGTATCATTACATCTACTGAAGCCCTGAATCTGACCGAAATTCCAAAACATCTCATCCTGATCGGAGGTGGTGTAATTGGTCTGGAGCTTGGTTCAGTTTATGCACGTCTGGGCTCAAAGGTTACCGTTGTTGAATTTATGGATTCTATCATCGGTACCATGGATAAGAGCCTTGGTAAAGAACTTCAGAAGGTGCTTGCCAAACAGGGAATGGAGTTTTTGTTAAGTCATAAAGTAACCGGTGCTACTGCTAAAGGCACCAAGGTAACCGTTACAGCAGATAGTCCGAAAGGTGAGAAAGTAACCCTGGAAGGGGATTATTGCCTGGTAGCTGTCGGACGTACGGCATATACAGAAAATCTGGGATTGGAAAATATCGGTATTGCCCTTGAGGAGCGTGGTAAGAAGATTCCGGTTAACGATCATCTTGAAACTTCCGTTCCGGGGATTTATGCGATTGGTGATGTGATCAAAGGGGCTATGCTGGCTCATAAAGCTGAAGACGAAGGTACTTTTGTAGCTGAAGTTATTGCAGGTCAGAAACCTCATATCAATTATAATTTGATCCCGGGAGTGGTTTATACCTGGCCTGAAGTTGCCAGCGTAGGTTATACCGAAGAACAGCTGAAAGAAAACGGAGTTAAATATAAATCAGGTTCATTCCCGTTCAAAGCCAGTGGTCGTGCCCGTGCAAGTAATGATTCTGACGGATTTATTAAGGTGCTGGCTGATACTGCTACAGACGAAATTCTGGGAGTACATATGATCGGACCCCGTGCTGCAGATATGATTGCTGAAGCAGTGGTGGCTATGGAATTCAGGGCATCTGCTGAAGATATTGCAAGGATTTCCCATGCCCATCCTACTTATACTGAAGCATTCAGGGAAGCTAGTATGGCAGCTACAGAAAACAGGGCGATTCATATTTAAGTTGCCGGTTGCCTGTTACCGGTTACCAGTTACCTGTTAACAGACAGCAGATTATGCAGATAATGATAAATATTATGATCATCATGGGAACGCTTGCAGCAATGGAAGCGTTCTCATGGTTTATACACAAATATTTATTCCATGGTCCGCTATGGTTCATACATCGCACTCATCATCAGCCTAAATCAGGATGGTTTGAATTGAATGATATTTTCAGTTTGTTTTTTGCATTTTTATCTATGTATCTGATGTGGCTTGGCAGATCCGGACCGGATTACAGATTCTGGATCGGGGCAGGGATTTCTGTTTATGGGATAATTTATTTTATATTCCACGACTGGTTTATACATAATCGGTTTAAAAGCTTTAAAACAAATAATCCTTATCTTTTGGGTATCAGAAGGGCACATAAGATCCATCATAAGTCAATACAGAAACAACCCTCCGAACAGTATGGATTGCTCCTGGCTTCAAAAAGGTTTTTCAAAAAGGACATGTGATCTTCTTATCTCAAACTATTAAAAATTAGTATGCAGATTCATTCAAATTACTCGCTGAAAACACTCAATACTTTTGGCGTTGAAGTTAAAGCTGCCCGGTTCGCTGAGATCAATGCCGAGGAAGACCTTAATGCTTTATTTGCAGAATCTGAATGGAAAAACCTGCCCCGGCTGATACTTGGCGGAGGAAGCAATATGCTTTTCACGGCTGATTATCCGGGTTTGGTTATTCATATGAAAATACCCGGAATACGATTTGAGCGAAAGGGGGATGATATTTATGTTAGTGCAGGAGCGGGAGTAGTCTGGAATGATCTGGTGAATTATTGTGTTGATCATAAATTTGCCGGAATTGAAAACTTAAGTCTCATTCCCGGATCTGTAGGGGCTTCTCCGGTACAGAATATCGGAGCTTATGGCGTAGAACTTCAGGATGTATTTCATTCCTGCAGGGCTTTTGAAATCGCTACCGGTAAAATCAGGATTTTCAGTAAGGAGGATTGCCGGTTCAGTTATCGTGACAGTGTTTTTAAAGCTGAATTAAAGGGGCAATACATCATTACTGAAGTCAGCTTCAAACTTTCAGCAAACTTTAATCCGAAACTAAGCTACGGGGCAATTACCGAAGAA
>JBAZHY010000427.1:0-2899 GCA_041652175.1 Pedobacter sp. | reverse complement strand
TCCCACCCACTCCAGGGTAAGGTTCTCTGCTTCCGGATAATTGCCCGAATTCTTCACATGATCCCAGATTCCGTAAATCACCTTCCATAATTCCCACTTTATTTCTTCAGTCTGATGCACGGTATCGAGGCGACCGCCATACTCCAGCCACCAGAGTTTACAACCATGATCAGCCAGTTCGTAGGATCTGAACTTAATGATGGAGCTGACATCCTTCAAGGCATAGGAAGGTGCAATAAACGTAATCGGCCTGCCCATATCCTTGGTCATGAAATAAATGGAATGCCCCAGCAGTTCACCGTATTCCTTATCCGGCGCAAAGCCTTCGTCAAACTCTTCCTTAGCCTCTGCACCCATTCTGAACGCGGCACCGGCCTGAAAGGCGACAATACCATCGCCTGAAGAATCGCAGAAATATGGAGCAGAAAGTATGTAGCGCGTTGAATTCTGACTGCAGAAGGCTATAACCTCTTTAATCTGATCGGGAGAAGACTTAACCACATCATGTACAGAAGTATTAAGCAAGAGGGTCAGATTCGGTTCCTGCATCACCTTTTCCAGCAGAATGGTATCCAGAATAATTGAATTACCATCCGGATTACGGTACATATTTTCAACCAGGATTTCACTGAGCACGCCTCCTTCCCTCGACCAGCGGTTATTATTTCCCATACTGGAGGTTGCACCCAGAATCCACAGTCTGACTTCACTGGAAGCATTTCCACCCAGAACAGGTCTGTCCTGCACCAGAATAACTTTTAAACCTTCCCTTGCCGCTGCGATAGCTCCGCAGGTTCCGGCAATTCCTCCGCCAACAAAAATCAGGTCGGCCTGCAGGGCTAGCTCTCTGACAGAACGACCTTTTGCTGAAAATTCACTATGTATCATGGGTATGTATTTTTTAAAAATAGAACCTGTTAAGAAACTGTTTTAATTCTGTTTGAAGCAATCATAGGAATGAATGCAAGTAAAAATATGAGAGCTGCGATTGAAGTCAGCAAAGCTATATTCTGCCCCATAATCAATGCCAGAACCATCAATAAAAAAGCTGTAAATGCAAGTGCAAAGGCTGTAATCTTTAATCCGAATTTATTTTGCTTTAATGATTCACTGCGTTCTTCTTCAGTAAGATTTGCTTTCTGCTCCATTCTGGAGTTCTTCAATACCTGAAATTCCTGATATTGCGGACTGATGTAGTTTCTGTATCTGGCATAGAGTTCATTTGCAATCAGTAAAATCAAAGGAACACCTACCCCAACCAGCATTTCCTCAGCGCGACTCAGACTGATACCGGCAATGAAAGGAAGCAGGATCTTGAAGAGCAGATTAATTCCGAGGCTGATATAAGTAATGATCAAAGTAGCTTTTCCATTCAATCTCTTTGAAAATAATGCCCAGATGGGTGGTGCAAGGATCGGTCCGCCGGTTATGGCGCCAACACTGATCGTTACATTGACCAATCCGCCGATATAAGGAACCAGCAAAGCGATGATAATCATTCCGATACCGATTGCCCAGGAAGAAAGACGCGCCACCTGCATCAGCTTTTTGTCGCTGGCAGCAGGGTTGATCCTCCCCTTGTAAATATCATTGGTAAATACTGCCGAAACCACGTTCAGAGTAGTATTTGCAGAGGCAGAGGTAGAAAAATACATCCCGGTAAGCATTAAACCCAATAAGCCCGGTGGCAAAACCAGCTTACAGATCATCAGATAGGCATTTTCGGCATCCAGACCAGCTAAAGTGGGATTGATGGTTTTGTAAATCATGGGAGGCAGCATCCATAAAACCGGACTGATCAGGTATAATCCGGCAAAAAGAAAAGCCACTTTGCGGGCAGACTTACTGTCTTTCACACTGGTATAGCGTTGTACAAAAGTCCAGTTACCACCGATATAAAAGATATGATAGAGCGTAAATGCCAGGATAAAGCCTAAAGTAAACTCCCCGTTCATCAGATCGAAGAAGTTATCTTCTGCCCTTGCCTGAAACTGGGAAAGCCCACCTACCGCATCGAAAGCCAGCGGGAGAATGATCAGAACTGCAGCGGTAAGAATTACAAATTGCAGAATATCAGTAACCATTACGGCCCATAAGCCGCCAACAGCGGTATAAGCGATCATAAAGATTCCGAGGAAGATGGTGGATGGAATGATCGGATAACCCAGAGAACCGCTCACCAGCTTTGCCACAGGATACAGTACCGTTCCTTTGATAAACAGTGAAACGAGCATGAAAATATAGATATAAGTCTTCTGAACCTTCAATCCCAGACGTTCCTTAATAAATTCTGCAGCGGTTAAATTACCTGTGGATTTCCATAAGGGAGCCAGATACATTCCGCTGACGATAGCGCCAATACACATGGTCCATTGAATGGTTATGGCCACCCAACCGTATTTATAAGCAATTGATCCCCAGGCAACAAAGGTTCCGGCAGAGAAAAAGCTCATAAAAAGCGACAGTCCCCCAATTACCCAGGGCACAGATTCACCTCCGGCGAAAAAGGATTTGAGATTGATGCCTGTTCTGGAGAAAATCAGACCAATGCATAAGACAAATGCCGAAAAAACAACTATTACTATGGTATCTGGATTAGGACTCATGATTTCAATGTTTTAAGGGCAGATACAGTTTTTAAGTTCTTGATTGTTTTAAATCTGTCCTAAATTTAATTTGTTTCACGAAGCTATGATACCTGATTTTCAATTTTATACAGAATAGTCTGTAAAATTCTTCGGGATCGTTCCCGAAATTTGGGAGCAGTCCCGGGAGATGTTGATGACAGGAATGACGCAAACAACAACACCGTCATTCCTGCATGCCGGCAGGCAGGTCGAAGGAGGCACGACTGAGAAACCTACTGACTAAAGCCACCACCCTGCCTCAACAGATTTCT
>JBAZHY010000426.1:0-2901 GCA_041652175.1 Pedobacter sp. | reverse complement strand
CCATAGTTTTTAATTCCCCTTAATTCTTTCGATCAGAGCCCGGGCCGTTTTCTTATTCCAACCGGCAAATCTCCCCCGTTGAACCACAAGATCATTATCAGCAGGATGTTCAATATAATAATGAAAAACGAACTTCCCTTTAGGATTATACCAGCCTATCATTTGTCCGAAGCGAAGGTCATTGAATACCAGTGTATCCCCAAAATGCTCAACCGTATAAAAATTCTGAGAAAAACGGATCAGGTCCTGAATATCACGATGATCCTTAACGGGAATAAGTAAGGAATCATTCCTTGGAAAATAGTTAAGTTCCGTTGAAGGATTACTGTCGAATAAGGAACGAAAGCCTACATAATATCCTTTATCGTCGCCTGCTACCACATACCAGAGCCAGTTTTGTAAAGGTGCAGGAGTAGTAAAATAGCGTGAATAAGATATTTTTTTTTCTGTCAGAATGGTTTTAAAATCTTTATCGATTAGCGCTTTATTAACCAGACAATACATAAGATAAAGAGCACTTAAACCTAATCCGGATAAACATAATCCCATTCTCAGCTGATTACTTTTCTTAACCAATAAAATGGAAAGCAATGCAATGAACGGCCAGATTGAAAAAAATGGATCCGCTACATAAATGGCATTAAAAGAGATTCTTTTATTACTAAAAGGTTCAAACCAGGCAACTCCGTAATTATTAAAAGCATCTATAAAAACATGAATGAAAATCATAGCCCCGAAGAAGAGACACCATTTCAAAAGGCTGATATTATGAGGTCTGTGCCATTTCTCAGCAATCATGCCAAGAACGAAAGCTGCAATTAAACAAAACAGAAAAGAATGAGTGAATCCCCGGTGAGCGAGTAAATTGGAAGCTGTATCCATCCAGAAAGATGCTACAAAATCAATATCAGGAAGACTTTGGGACATTGCCCCCCAGAGCAAGGCTTTTTTACCAAGCTTTTTACCGGCAAAAACTTCCCCCATACATGCACCTAAAGCTATATGAGTTAAAGAATCCATAAGGTAATTAGTTAGAAAAGATCAAATATCTTCTGAATCTTAATAAAGATAAGTATAGTCAGGTATATCCAAAGATTTTCATCCAGCTTCTAAATAAAAAAGGGAGTAAGAAATTTAATTCTGTCTCCCTTTAAAAAATACTATACAAATCGATTTAAATCAGAGCTTAGTTCTGTTATCATATACTTTCATGATTGCATTTACTACATCATCCATATCCTGGGTTGTTCCCAATAGGGAAGCTACACCCTCCAAAACAACCATTTCTTCATTGCAGACCAAATCGCAGTTCGGCATTTTCATTTCTTCTTTAAAACGTTTAAGTCTTGAAGGAGAATACATAGCCTGATATTCCCTTAAACCAATAATCTCATCAATCCATGGTTCCACATGAAAACCTCTTGCAATATATGGGCTTAAATTAATCCCTTCTGCAGAGAGTGCTTTCAGAAATTTACTTCGGTCTGCATTATTAAAATGCTCTTTCCGATAACTCATGGCATACTTATAATATCCTGAACTTTCAGTTCCTTCGTATTTTTTCTGAGGTCTTAAACCCGGAAAATCCTTAAGTTTTGAATCCAGATATGCTGCATTCGCATTTCGGCGTTCAAAACGCTCTTTTGCCCCTGCAATTTGTCCCATTAATACCGCACCCTCAAACTCATTCATTCTGTATTTCGGACCGATAGTTACATTAAACCCTTTTCGGTTTGTACCATGATTCTGGACTGTATAACATCTGTCCATCAATTCAGGATCATTACCGATAATTGCGCCTCCCTCTCCGCATGAAATTTGCTTACTTGCCTGAAAGCTGAAGCAACCAAGATCGCCGATAGTTCCTAATTGTTTACCCTGATATCGGGCAAAGTTTGCCTGGCAGGCATCCTCAATTACCTTCAGATTATGCTTTTTTGCGATTGCCATAATACGCTCCATGTTACAGGGCATACCCATAATATGAACCGGTATAATGGCCTTAGTATTTTTATTGATCTTCTTCTCAATTTCATCAGGATCCAGTTGAAATGAATCCCTGTCGAGATCCACAAGTACGGGAAGGGCCCGACTGGTCAGAATAGCGGAAACAGTTCCGAAATCACTGTATGGAGAAGTAATGATCTCATCTCCCGGTCCAAAATCCATTGCTTCCACAGAAGTTGCCAGGGCCTGTGTTCCCGACCCGGTTCCAATACATAATTGTGTTCCCATTAAACGGGCGTATTCCTGTTCGAAAGTTGCAACGGTTCCGGTTGGCGACTGAATGCGGCTCCATATACCACTTTTAGTGGTTTTCATAACCGACCCTAATAATTTATCATCAACAACCATTGCCGGCCATTTTGGCCATGTTTTCGTACGAACAGGTGTTCCACCCAATATCGCCAGCTGACCTGAATTGCCGGTCTTACCAATTGCAGGCATCACACCTGAAAAAGCGGTGGCGACTGTGGTAGTTGTTACTGCAGAAATAAAACCTCTTCTGCTTAAATCTTTTAATTTCATAGGGATTTGCTTTTACCTTATAAATCAAGGTTTCCATCATGATGAATAATCGTCTCAGCTATCCTGCTTCTGATTATTACTTTAAAACTTAAACTAATATAAAAATATACGTGTACGTTACCGAATTTATTTAAAAATTCTCATCTCTTAGAAAATTGAGAATCTCATTTAGTCTGATTTAACAATTTTTTGATCGCGTTCATCATGGTTGCTTCAGCATCTGCTGTAACACCTGATGCCTGTCCAGTTTCATAACCTCCCTGAGAGTATCCAATTGCAGTGCCGATATAACCCACAGCATAATCTCCATACCCTGCAACAGTAACGAAAAGATCAGGACGTTCAGCTTTTGCTGCCAGCTGATATTCAACA
>JBAZHY010000425.1:0-2903 GCA_041652175.1 Pedobacter sp. | reverse complement strand
TTCTCAGAATCCAAGGCCGGAACGTGGTTATGATAACAGCGGAAACAGAGGTTCTGTAGCCAACAGAGAAAATAATGGAATGCAGAGCAGACCGGATTCAAGAGGAACTACACGTCCTTACGATAACAGCGGAAACAGGGGTCCTGTAGCCAACAGAGAAAATAACGGAATGCAGAACCGACCAAATAGAGAAACTACACGTCCTTATGATAATGGCGAAAACAGAGGTCCTGTAGCCAACAGAGGAAATAATGGAATGCAGAGCAGACCGGATTCAAGAGAGACCGCACGTTCAGGAGGGAATCAAATGCCTGCATCACCACAGCGTTCTCCAAGAACCTCTGATAATCAGGAAGTAAGAAGGAGTCAGGGACCGGCATATGAGCGTCAGAATCAGGGACAATCTGCACCGGTTAGAAGAGAGGAAAGACCTGTTCGGGCTCAACAATCTGCTCCACGCCAGGCACCTGAAATGAGTCGTCAGGGGGGAAATGGAAATAACGTCGAGAGAAGAGAAAGCAGCAGTCGGGAACAAAGCAATGGAAACGGCCGTGGTCAGGGAAGACCTTCAAGGGATCAATAAATAAAGAAAGCCTCCGGATTCATCCGGAGGCTTTCTTTATTTCAATTTACTGAGTGCATCCCTCATTCTTGGAATCATTTGCTGAATATCATCCAGCGAACATGCCCCAACCGAAGCCCTGAACCAATTTATACTGCTATCAGTACCAAAAGCAGAGAATGGAACAATACCCAGTTTAGCTTCCTTGATCAGGTAGAAATTAACATCCGCACTATTCTGCAATACTTTACCTTCAGGACTTGTTTTACCGATATAATCTACCTTAACTGTCAAATAAATCGCACCCATAGGATTAATCGCATCAACAGCAAAGCCATCATCTTTCATCTGGATTATTCCCTGATAAAGCGCATCCAGACTACGCTGAACTTTTCCTTTGAATGTGCTTAAATAACTGCTTAACGCGTCCGCTTGTGTAATAAATTTCGCAGTAGCCATTTGCTCAGGTTTTGGCGCCCAGGCCCCTACATGTCCTACTATGGTTTTCATCTGCTCAATTACATGCTCCGGGCCAAAAGCCCATCCTACACGAACACCGGTTGCTGCCAGACATTTAGAAATACCATCAATATAAATTACGCGGTCTTTCAGTTCCGGTCTCAAACTAACGGGATCATAATGAATCTGATTCCCGAATGTTAATAGGGAATAGATCTGATCATACATGATATACAATGGTTTTTCATCAGCATTACGACATTTATTCTCTTCAATAACCAAATCACAGATCTCTTCCAGATCCTTTTTAGAAAACATGGTTCCTGTTGGATTCAGGGGAGAGCAAAGAGCCAGTAAAGTTGCTCCTTTTACATGCGGTCTGATATCATCAGCAGTAGGCATAAAGTTATTCTCTGCGGAAGTTTTTACAGGAACCTGAGTTGCCCCGCTAAAGCGACAATAGTGATTATTATTCCAGGACGGGGTAGGATAAATGACTTTATCACCGGGATCTACCAAAGCCATATAAGTCCCATAGATCAGAGGACGTGAACCTCCTGCAACCAGAATCTGATTTGTCTTGTATTCCAATTGGAAATGCTGTTTTAAAAATGCCGAAACATTTTCGCGTAATAAGGCAACCCCATCTGCGGGAGGATAATTGGTTTGATTATCATGATATGCTTCTATAATTCCATCTTTCAGTTCGTTTGGAATAGGAAATATATTAGCATCAAAGTCGCCGATTGTAAGATTAGCAATCTGCTCGCCTTTACGCTTCAGTTCATTAATCTCTCCGGCAATTTTTATGATCTCGGAACCCTCAAGGGTACTCGCTAATTTTGAAATATTCATGTATATGCTTGTATTTTATCTTTTTAGATGAGCAATTTCTCAATTGCTTTCTCCACTTTCTCAAACCTGAATGCGGTCAGGATCTCTCTAAAGGAAGCATTGATCTGTTCATTGCATAAATTGCCAATACTACCTTCGTGAGTATGTTTTACATTCGCCGGAGCCCTGAACTCACCCTTCTCAATCTCAATTCCCACCTTCTTATACGCTTCACGAAAAGGCATTCCATTAATTACCTCAGCATTCACCGCATCAACACTGAACAGATAAGCATATTTTTCATCCTTCAGGATATCGTCCTTTATACGGATAGACTGTAACATGAAAGCTGTCATTTCCAGACATTCATTCAATGACTTAAATGCCGGGAACAGGTTTTCTTTCAGTAGTTGAAGATCGCGATGATAGCCTGAAGGCAGGTTTGTTGTTATCAAAGCAATTTCATTCGGCAATGCCTGAATCTTATTACATCTGGCTCTGATCAGTTCAAACACATCCGGATTTTTCTTATGCGGCATGATGCTTGATCCGGTTGTCAGTTCATCCGGAAAGCTGATGAATGCAAAGTTCTGATTAATGAATAAACAGGAATCCATAGCCAATTTTGCTAAAGTAGCTGCAACGGAAGACATTGCCTGAGCCAGGATTCTTTCTGTCTTTCCACGACCCATTTGTGCATAAACCACATTATAGTTTAAATTTTCGAATCCTAACAATTCAGTAGTCATGGTACGATTCAGTGGGAAAGATGAGCCGTATCCGGCAGCTGATCCCAATGGATTTTTATTACAGATTTTCCAGGCTGCCAGCATCAGCTCCATATCATCAGCAAGACTTTCAGCATAGGCACCAAACCACAATCCAAATGAAGAGGGCATGGCAATTTGTAAATGTGTGTAACCCGGAAGCAGTTTATCTTTATGTTCTTCGCTTTGTGCGATCAGTTGTGTAAATAAGATATCAGTATTTCTAACTAATTGCTGTATTTCGCTGCGGAAGAATAGCTTCAGATCAACCAGAACCTGAT
>JBAZHY010000424.1:0-2911 GCA_041652175.1 Pedobacter sp. | reverse complement strand
TAATTTCATCAATTAACAGAGTTAATAATAATTATAGTCTGAATAACGAACTGAGAATTGATATCGTTACGGGTTCCAATATGGCCGGTAAAAGTACGTTCCTGCGAACATTGGGGATTAATACGGTTCTTGCTTTGTGCGGAGCACCAGCCTGTGCCCGTGAGCTTAAAGTAAGCAGAATGCTTGTATTTACTTATATGCGCATTCGCGATTCATTGAATGAAAGTACTTCTACCTTTAAGGCAGAGATGGATCGTTTACAGACTTTACTGAAAATGCTGGACAGTTCTGAGAAGGTTTATTTTCTGATCGATGAAATGTTAAGAGGTACTAATTCAGTTGACAAATATCTTGGATCAAAAGCTGTAATTGAGAAACTTATCGTTAAAAAGGCAGTAGGGGTTGTTGCTACGCATGATCTGCAGCTTGCAGACCTGGAGCAAAAATATCCGGATTATATCCGGAACTATTATTTCGATATTCAGGTTGAGGGAGAAGAAATGAACTTTGATTATAAACTGAAATCCGGCGAATGCAAAACTTTTAATGCTTCCTTATTACTTAAAAGGATTGGGATTTATTAGCTCGGAGGAGCCTAAATTTTACTGTAAACTGCAGACTATGCTGTCCGTGATGCTAAGTATCAATAATGGTACATGGCTGTTTAATTAAGTTTATTGTCTTGCACAGATTAAGGAGGCTAAGGAATAAACCTTCTTACAAATTCTGTAATTATCTATAAATCAATAGTATAATATTTTTATTTGTTGATGTTATAAATCTTTCCCTTTATGACTCATCAGAGTTCGGGTTTCATTTGATCTGAGATTGTCTTTAAACAAGGGTTTGTATTTTGTATTATCCTCTCTTGTAGATTGATACGATTTTATTTTTCATTATTTTTTTTAAATTTAGGCTATAAACTAAAATTAAAACGTTGTAAAATGTCCAACTACCTAAACCGTCGTAAATTCTTACAGGCATCTGCGGTTGCCGGAGCTGCCTCCTTTTGGTCGCCATCATTAAGTGCTGAAACATTATATGAAGCTCAGGTTTCACATATTGGTAAATCCAAATGGGATCTTGACACACCGGCTCTTTGTGTTGATCTTGATAAAATGGAGAAGAATATAAAAGCTGTGCATACCGGATTAAAAGGGACTAGTGTTGGCGTTCGTCCTCATGTTAAGACTCATAAATGTCCTGCAATAGCAAAAATGCAGGTAGCTGCCGGTGCTGTGGGTGTATGTTCTGCAAAACTGAGTGAATCGGAGGTGATGCTGGTAAACGGAATTCAGAATGTTCTGATGACAGGTGTGAATGTAACTCCATCCAAGATTAAGCATGCGATGGCACTCAGAAAGAAATATAAGGGCTTCTATCAGGCAGTTGATAATATGCAGAATGCCAGAGATCTTCAGGACGCTGCAAAGGCTGCAGGCATAGTTGCAGATATTGTTGTAGATCTTGATGTAATTAAAAGGTCAGGAGTAAAGAACGGGCAGCCTGCATTGGAACTAGCTCAGTTTGTTGATAAGGCACCGAATCTGAAATTCCATGGTGTTCTTGCTTATGATGGAGCAGTACAACATGTTGAGGGTTTTAAAGCCCGCAGGGAGCAGGCATTGAAAACATTTGAGCCCGTAGTTCATAGTTATGAACTGATGAAGAAGGCTGGATTAAATATGGAAATTTTCAGTGGAGGTGGTACAGGTACCTATGATATTATGTCTGAAGTTCCTGGGTTTACCGATGTGCAGGTTGGTAGTTATCTTTTTATGGATCATCAGTATATGATCATTGGAGGTAAGACTAATGATAAGGAGTTTGATGATTTTGCACCTTCACTAACGGTAATGGCAACGATCATCAATAATGCAAACGAAGGGAAGTATGTTACAGATTCAGGTGCAAAAGCCCTCACTTTGAATGTACCTCATGGAAAGATCATTGGAGAGCCGGATTTTGATTATAATGCAGGTTCTGATGAATATGGATCGGTAAAAATTATCAATCCGAATAAGACATATAAAGTTGGAGATAAATTTGAGGTAATTGTACCACATTGTGACCCTGTCGTGAATCTTTATGATTTTATGTATGGAATCCGTAATGGTAAGGTTGAGAAAATTCTGCCAATACTTGCACGTGGAAAATCACAATAGAGATTACTGAAATTTTGAGAGGTCTTTAAATAAAAAAGAGGCTGTCTCAAAAGGATAGCCTCTTTTTTATTCAATAAATAGTTAATTTTATTTTCATAATATATTGATATTCAGTATATTGATGTATGAAAAGCAATCACAGAACGCCTGTTTTCAAGACCTATAATCCTCATCAACAATTTTTATTGCCTCCTTCCCTGGACGAATTGATTCCACAGAAGCATCCGGTTAGGCTGGTTGGATCAGTTATCGATGAAATTGACCTGGATATCCTTTCAAACCAATATAGAGGGGGAGGTACTTCCAGCTATCATCCACGGATGCTTCTAAAGGTATTGGTTTATGGCTATTTGAGTAACATTTATTCCAGCCGAAAACTGGAAGGAGCCTGCAAGGAGAATATTCATTTTATGTTCCTTTCGGGGATGAGCTATCCTGATCATCATACCATTAACCGTTTTAGGAGTGAACGGCTCAAACACGTTCTTAAGGAAGTTTTTGCCCAGGTCGTGTTTCTGCTTAATGAAACCGGACAAATTGAACTAAAAGATATTTATACCGATGGTACCAAGATAGAGGCCAATGCCAATCGGTATACTTTTGTATGGGGCAAGGCTATTAAGACCAGTCAGGAACGGATTGCCAGTCAGTTGGAAGAGTTATGGAGCTATTCCCAGCAGGTAGCCAAAGCCGAACGGCAACAGACCCCTCCGGACTTTAACGATACGGATCCGGAAAAAGTAAGG
>JBAZHY010000423.1:306-2913 GCA_041652175.1 Pedobacter sp. | reverse complement strand
TGAAGCTAAGCCCTGCTACTATACGGTGAGGAACGTTAAAGCTTGAATAGCTGAGTCCGGGATCGTTAGCCGTATTTGAAATCGGCTTTAGAGACCAGGTATTCAATAATTGATCACCGTTACCATCAAACAGCACCTTCTGTTCACTTCTGGTATAAGCCAGGGAGCCTGACAATCCTTTGCTGAAAGTTTTATTCAAAGAAGCAGTAATAAACCATGCATGACCATCCTTAGCATTAGAAAGCTTAATTGGATTGAATGCACCATTTGCTGTAGCACTTGCCTGACCGGCACTGGTAAGCTTATTGATAAACTTATCTACGTTAGCACTCGGATACATCGGACGATTATCCGGGTATCCTGACACATTTAATGGAGTTGGATTAACCAGGTTAACGTTGATTCCATTAGCAATATTCAGGTCCTTATTATAAATACCTTCCAGGGTTCCAACAAGCCCCCATGGGAGTTTTACATCCAGGGCAAGACTGCTTTTCCAGGTCTGAGGGAACTTGAAGTTCGTATCCATCGCACTTAAAGTAGATGGTATTGAAGTCCCTGCTGCAGGAGGCGTTGCCGGCAGATATTTTCTCATGTTCGGATCAAATGGTCCGGGAGTATTGGCCTGTCCGTTCCATGCCTGAGTGAACTGGATAAGTCCTGCATCTCCGGATTGAGCAACAATCCACACAAACGGAACTTTTGTAGTAAAGATACCACTACCACCACGCACCTGAATAGAACGATCTCCCTTTACATCATAGTTGAATCCAAATCTTGGAGAGAACATAATCCTTTCTTTAGGAAGAATGCCTGTATCATATTTCTGGCCACCAGAGAAGCTCAAAGGAGCAACTAAAGGATGTGTTTTAATTTCCGGAACATCAGGGTATGTTGGTAATTCAACACGTAAACCTGCAGTCAGATTCAGTTTTTCTCCAACTTTGAATACATCCTGAACATAGGCAGAATATTGCTGAAATTTAAAGGTTGGAAATGCTTGGGCATAACCAGGAGACAAAGAATAAGTGATTGCATAATCATTTGGATTAGCTCCGTTCACAAAATCATTCCAGGAATTAAAGCGATAATATCCAGTTCCAAAACGCTGAAAACCATTCTGGGTTGTGCTGAAATCAGCCTGAGCACCTAAGGTTAACTCATGATTTCCTAAACTCATGGTCAAGTTATCCGTAAATGAATAGGTTTTTACATCCCTTAGGTTACCATAGGTGAAGGGCTCGTATCCGAAAGTGGTAAAAGCTGTACCATCTTTCATAATATCAACTAATGGAAAAACATCGCTTTCAGAACCTCTTGGGTCATTCTGATGTGTAAAACTTCCTCTTAAGGTATTAGAAAATTTAGATCCGAATGAAGAGTTCAATTCAGCTGCCAGTGAATACTGATTTGCTTCCTGAGTATAGTTGGAGTTAGAAAAGTGTAAGTGTCCGGGAGCTAAACGACCACCATTAAACGGAAAGTTAAAACCGGTTCCTCCTGTAGAAGTACTAACAAATGCAGGGGTAGCGCTTTCTACCTGATTATAACGAACATTGAATCTGTGATCCTTACTGATATTCCAGTCTATACGGGCCAGAAATTTATTATTATAAGATTTGTTACTGTATCCCTGATATATTCCCGGATCATATGAGTATTTATTGATCAGATAACTGCGGATCATATCCATTTCTCCTGATGTTGGTCTTGCAACATTATTATTTGAACCAAATGGAGCAGATGCAGTTGCCGCAACTCTTGACTGACCGGGTCTTACTTCATCATTACGATCTACGTTAACAAAGAAAAATAATTTATTTTTTACAATCGGGCCACCTAAACTCAGTGCAAATTGAGTAACATCCATTGATTGAAGAGAGATTGGGTCTCCTTCAACTTTATCACCCTGATATTTTTCATTTCTAAAACCCATAAAAGCATTTCCGAAGAAATTATTTCTACCGGAACGGGTAACAGCATTAATAGCACTACCAACGAAGCCAGACATTCTTACATCGTATGGAGCAACGTTCACAGAAACCTCTTCAATTGCATCGATGGAAATTGGGGACCCTCCTGCAGGAAGATTACCACCAATACCAAACTGATTATTGAAATCAGAGCCATCGACAGTGAAATTATTCTGACGGTAATTACCTCCCCCAATTGAAGCACCGTTTGCCTGCGGAGTGAACTTGGTCAGATCATTTACACTTCTGCTGATGGTTGGAACAGACTGAATCAGTGCACGACTGATATTAGTTGTTGAACCGGTACGGTTTGCATTCAAAACTGAATTAGGATCAGTAGCTGTAATGACAACTTCCTGTAATTCACGTCCTGAAGCACCTAAAGTAACATTCAGAACATAAGGTTCTCCAAGTTTTAACTGAACATCATTAAATGTTTCTGAGTTATATCCAATGTAAGATACAACTATCTGATAAGGCCCTCCGACACGCATATTGGGAATATTAAATCTACCGTCGACACCGGAGGAAGAACCATAAACAGTTCCTGTTGGCTGGTGAGTTGCCTTAATAGTCGCTCCAATCAACGATTCTTTAGAATCACGGATTGTTCCCGACAAACTACTTGTTGTGA
>JBAZHY010000423.1:0-296 GCA_041652175.1 Pedobacter sp. | reverse complement strand
TACCACCAGTACCCCAACAAGTGTTGAGAGTAAAAACTTCTTCATAAATTTGCTTTTAATGGACTGATTTTAATTGGTTTGAAATAAATCGGCGCAAATATAAAGAGCATTTCGGACTTTGTAACATATTCAATATTAACTTAGTGTTAATTATCAGATTATTTACTGCCATTCTACATTTATTAACATTTAATAATCTCCTGATTCCGGAAATCAAATATTTTAAACCCGGCTAGTATTTTCTTAGATTTGTCCGAATTCTTTACTGTAACAGAATAATATTATATGAATTACGA
>JBAZHY010000422.1:0-2919 GCA_041652175.1 Pedobacter sp. | reverse complement strand
GAAGCTATGATTGACGGAATTGCTAAAGATGTTACAGATCCGCAAACGAATGTCAGTGTTTTTGAACGCTTAAAAGCACGGGATATCGTTAATTCCGGATCTGATAAAACCCGAAAGGATAATTTGGCGAAGAAATCCATGAGCATTGGTGCATTGGGCTCAGGCTCTGATTATTCTGCCTTCCTTCAGCATGCGGGTATTCCTTCGCTGAATATTTATTATGGCGGTGAAAATGCAGGTGGTGAGTACCATACAGCTTATGATTCATACGATTACTACAGCAAATTTGGTGATCCGGGTTTCAACTACGGCCGTGCTTTATCACAAACCATTGGTCGTGCTGTACTCAGAATGGCTGGTGCAGATACCCTCCCTTTTGAATTCAAAAACCTTCATAAAACCATCTCTTCGTATGTAAACGAAATGATCAACCTGACAGATCAGATGAGGGAATCAACTATTGTTTATAATCAGGTGATCAGGGGAAACAACCATAAACTGGCTGCTGACCCTACGAAGCCCGTAAAATTACCTGTCGCAAAAACCGAAGTTCCTTTCATCGATTTCTCAGCTCTTCAGAATGCCCTGGTACAGCTGGATCAGTCGGCAAATGCATTATCTGAAAGATTAAACAATGAAAATACCCCTTCAAAATCTTTAAAGGCAATCAATGAAGCATTATACCATGCTGAGCAAAGTCTGCTTAACCCCGATGGCTTACCACGTCGTCCATGGTATAAGCATACGCTTTATGCTCCCGGATTCTATACCGGCTATGGGGTAAAAACAATGCCCGGAATACGTGAAGCAATTGAACAGCGCGACTGGAAGGAAGCACAGGAGCAAATCAGAATTGCGGCAAATAAGATCAACAGTTTAGCAGAGCATCTGAAAGCTACTGTACAACTGGCAAATTAAAAATGAGTTTAGGGATATGATCCGTATAGTAAAGGATCATATCCCTCATTAAGATTTCGTCATTTGCAGAATTATATGCAATATTTCAAAATTCATATTTTGAACAAATTCGCCATAGCAAGTCCAAGTCCTTCAATGATTTTCAGAAATAATAATTGCCTTTAGCCATACGGTTAATTGCAAATAGTTTATCTAATTGAAGATTTTTCGCTCATGGCCGCTAGGCCTACTTCTTTTTCTGCAGCAAAAAAGAAGCAAAATGCCGCGGCTGCCCGGTATTTGTTGTAAATCCACATTTTATCCTTTAAGTGCACTCCGAGCCGTGTTGATGAAAGTGTAAGCCATGAATGTTTCTGCAACACTTCTCCGGATTGCTTAATACCTGTACTTTATGATCGTTAGAATAAAGGATAAAACGCGTCTTTCCTGCCAAATCCCGGAAGGCCGTTCCCTGCAAGACTCAATACCTGTAAGTTATGAGCGATTCTCAGTCGAAGCACGATTCCAATAAACGTTCATAGCGTACAGGTGATACCGAAGAACGATTCAATCCCCAGTGCCAGCAAAATCAAAAAACAGAAGCAGGTTCAAACAAAGTGCAATACCGAGCATTAGAATTGGGGATGATAAGCGGAATGCTTTCATTAAGCAATATCCCCCAATTCAGCGATCGCTGTTTTTTGATGTGCGGTTGGTTTGCGGCCAAAGGCACCTAGGGATTGAAAGAGGCTTTTGGATACTTTTGGCCGTCAAAAGTATCGAGCCCTCCCGGCGATAGAGGGAGGAAAGGTTAAGAAAGTGAAATTAAACTTTGATCTTCCTAAATAAAAGAGCAAATAAAAATTACTTGCTCTTTTAAAATTTAACCACACAACAATAGATTATATTTCTTAATCTTTATTCGCCATTTTCCCCTTCAAAGTATCTACCAGATAATAAATCACCGGTACCAGAAAAACAGTCAGAATTAATGAGGATAAGAGTCCGCCGATAATAACCCAGGCCAAACCATTCTTCCATTCTGATGCTGTACCTGAAGCAAGAGCTATGGGCAGCATCCCTATCACCATCGACAGGGTAGTCATCAGGATCGGCCGCATCCTCCCCTTTCCCGCAGTAATCAGTGCCTGCCTGAACTGCACTCCTTCTGCCTTTAGCTGATTCGTAAAATCCACAATCAGGATAGCATTTTTCACTACCAGACCCATCAGCATGATCAAACCAAGTAATGCAAACAAACTCAAATGGCTCATGGAAAGGTTCAGTGCAAAAAATGCCCCGATTAATGCCACCGGTATGGAAAACAGAACTACAAAAGGATAAACAAAACTGTCGTAAAGCGCCACCATGATCAGATAGATGAGCAGAAAGGAAATAAGTAAGACCGAACCCAGAGCACCAAAACTATCATTCTGTCTTTTGATATCACTTCCCCAGGTCATGGTCACATCACCCGGCAAAGGGTTGTTCTTCAGATAAGCCAGCACATCATCGGCAACTGTTCCTGAAGGACGTCCCAATGCTTCTGCAGTTAAAGTAACCGCAGGTTGTCTGTCTTTACGCTCAAGCAATGATGCAGAGCTGCTTTGCTCAATATTCGCAAACTGCGACACCTCAACCGGTATACCCATCGGGTTGATCACCGTTAAGCGCTTTACATCTTCATAATTCTGCCGGTTAAACTTGTCCAGCCAGATTCTCACAGGATATTCTATACCATTTTCTGTTAAAGTAGCATCATCATTTCCGGTAAACGCAGTTCTTAAAGCCATTCCTACATAGGCTGTACTTAAACCTAAACGCTGCATCTTATCTTTATCAGGCACAACCTGATATTCGGGACTGCCCGGCTCAACAGACAAGCGAACATTATCTGTACCGGGAATTTGTCCGATAGCTGATTGCATCTGAGCTCCGGCCTGCATCACCAGCTCCTCATTACTACCGCTTAAGGTTAGTTCAACAGGGGCTGAACGGGGAATTAAACCCAATGCTGCCATC
>JBAZHY010000421.1:0-2936 GCA_041652175.1 Pedobacter sp. | reverse complement strand
GACATCCTGACCAGAAAAGCTTTTGAAAATGCCATTAAAGTAAATGCTGCAATCGGTGGATCTACCAATTTCGTGATTCACCTCCTGGCCATTGCCGGCAGAATAGGTGTACCACTTGAGATCAAGGATTTTGACCGGCTTTCAGCATCTGTCCCTCTTCTGGTTAACCTTCAACCTTCCGGAAAGTTCTTCATGGAGGATCTCTATTATGCCGGAGGGGTCCCTGCCCTGCTTAAAGAACTTGATTCTTTTCTCCATACAGATTGTATTACCGCAAACGGGAAAACAATCCGGGAAAATTATCAGAATGCAAAATGCTATAACCGGGAGGTAATCGCCTCGATCGATAAACCATTTAATAATACGACTGCTTTAGCGGTTTTGTATGGTAATATTTGTGAAAACGGTGCCGTGATCAAACCTACAGCTGCAAGCCCGCATCTATTCCAGCATAGCGGCAAAGCAGTTGTTTTTGAAAATATAGAGGATTACAAATTAAGGATTGATGACCCTGATCTACCTGTGGATGAAAATAGTGTCCTTGTCCTGAAGAATGTTGGCCCAAAAGGCTATCCGGGAATGCCGGAGGTTGGGAATATGACCTTACCATTAAAACTGCTTGAAAAGGGTGTTAAAGATATTGTCAGAATCTCTGACGGCCGTATGAGCGGGACAGGATTCGGCACAGTGGTACTACACATTTCACCCGAGGCAACTCTGGGCGGTAATTTCAGTGTTTTGGAAACCGGAGATATCATCACTCTTGATCTGGAAGCAAGAAGTCTGAATGTTGAACTTAGTGATTCTGAACTGAATGCCAGAAAGGCAAAATGGATTAAACCAGATAATCTGGTTGATAGAGGTTATACCGGATTATATATCAACAATGTAGAACAGGCCCATTTGGGTGCTGATCTTGGTTTCCTGAAAGGGGGCTCCGGCAGCGAGGTTAGCAGAGATTCACATTAATAAGAAAATAATGGATAAAAGGGCTTTTATAAATAAGGTAGCTATTGTAACGGGAGCCGGTCAGGGTATCGGATTTGAAATATGCAGGCAGCTCGCCATGGAAGGAGCCAATGTCATCCTGAATGATATTGACACCGAACTTGCAGAAAAAGCAATTGAAATCATTCATCAGGAGAACAGTAACTGCATTGCCATGCCGGGAGATGCAAGTGATCTGGATTTTATTCAAAGTATGGTAGACCTTGCTGTTTCAAAGTTTGGAAAGCTTGATATTGTGATCGCCAATGCGGGTATTACCTTATTTGGTGACTTTCTGACCTATACTCCTGAAGCATTCAACTCGGTAATGAAAGTTAACCTACAGGGAACTTTCTTTCTGGCACAGGCTGCTGTAAAGCAGATGAAAGAACAAAAATCCGGGGGATCATTATTGTTTACATCATCAGTAACCGGACATCAGGCACATAAAAATCTGGCAGCCTATGCGATGACCAAGGCAGCCATTGAAATGCTTGCCAGAAATCTGGTTATTGAAATCTCATCCTACAATATCAATGTTAACACCATTGCCCCGGGAGCCACGGCAACCGAAAGAACACTCAATGACCCTGATTATGAAAAGGTCTGGTCTAAATTAACCCCTATGGGACGTCCGGGATCTGCAAAAGATGTTGCTGACGCAGCTTTATTTCTGGTTTCTGATAAAGCCAAACAAATTACCGGACATTGTCTGGTAATTGATGGAGGATGGTCCTGCGTTAGTCCTTCGCCCTATTGATCATTCAGTACCTGTCTGTAAGATGAAAGCCGAAGTCCTTTACCCTGCTCAATGCCTGCTAGGCGAGGGACCGCTGTGGCATGCAGAAAGGAATTCCTGCTTTTGGGTGGACATTGAGCGGGGTATGTTATTTGAATATCATTGGCTCAGTAAGAAATGTAAAACCTGGAAGTTTGATGGCAGACTTACTATGGTTTGCCTGAGCACAGCAAATTGTTTGATTCTGGGTTTAAATGCAGGTATCGCATGTTTTAATTTGATTACTGAAAAGCTGGAATGGCTCCTGGATATTGAGTCGGATATTGCTGGAAACCGCTGTAATGATGCTAAGTGTGACAGTATGGGTAGGTTATGGATAGGTACAATGGACATGACTTTTAAACCGGGTGCTTCATCATTATATTGCATCGATAACAATCTCAATGTTCAAAAAAAGCTGAGCAATCTGACCATTTCCAACGGCATGGCCTGGACTGCTGATAGTAAACGGATGTACTTCATTGACAGTCCGACACAAACCGTACAATCTTATTCGTTCGATCCGGTTGGTGGAACTATCCTGTTTGAGAAGAATGCGGTTCATATTCCTGAAGAAATGGGCACACCCGATGGAATGTGTATTGACCGGGATGGTATGCTTTGGATTGCACACTGGGGAGGCTATGGGATCTACCGGTGGAATCCAATAAATGGAAGTCTAATCCAGAAGATTGAAATACCCGTACCGCATGTAACTTCATGTGCTTTTGTCGGTAAGGATCTTGATCACCTGATCATTACCACCGCCAGAGGAGATTTGAAAGAAGCTGATCTCGAAAAATATCCGGATAGCGGGAATGTATTCATTTTAAAAACTAATGTCAGAGGTACAGAACCCAATAGCTGCATTTTTTGACCAAACCGGGATTCAAAGAGATTTCTAATTATACCTTAAGATTCTGTTTAGCGGATTGCTGAAAAACTCAGAACAAAAATTCTATCTTTGCGGCAAAATTGGCAGGAATTACGAATTACGAATTACGAATTACGAATTACGAATTACGAATTACGAATTACGAATTACGAATTGTCAATTGTCAACTATCAATTGTCAATTATCAACTATCAACTCAAATGGCATTACAGTGCGGTATAGTCGGATTACCAAATGTTGGAAAATCCACACTTTTTAATTGTCTCTCAAACGCAA
>JBAZHY010000420.1:0-2951 GCA_041652175.1 Pedobacter sp. | reverse complement strand
ATTGAAAAATAAAATCCTTAATCTTCAACTTCAATGATCATCTCGATCTCAACAGCAATATTTCCGGGTAAAGCAACCATACCTACTGCAGAACGTGCATGTTTACCTTTCTCACCAAACACATCTACCATCATATCAGAGAATGCATTCATTACTTTAGGCTGATCTTTAAACTCAGGTGTAGACTGAACCATTCCAAGAACCTTAACCACTCTTTTAACCTTACTTAAATCACCAATTTCCTTTTTAAGACTTGACAATAAAGCGATACCTGTTAAACGTGCCGCTTCCTGACCCTGCTCAATGGAGAGATCGCCACCAACAACCCCCTGTAAAGTTCCGCCTTCAGGTTTGTCCGGCCCATGACCGGAAGTATAAACCAGATTACCAACACGAACTGTCTTAACAAAATTTGCAGTTGGAACCGATGGTTCTACCAGTTGAATATTTAATTCCTTCAAACGTGCCTCTATGTCTACAGCAGGTGCAGCAGCAGTTTCCTGTTTTGCTGATTCTTCTTTTTTAGGGCTGCAGCTCACTAAAGCAATTGATAAAAGGAATAAGAAAGTGTACTTTTTCATAATTGTTTGATTTTTAAATTATTATTTGTTTACAATATTGACTGGATTCCCATTCAGGAATGAAGATAAATTATTTTCAGCAATTCCCATCAATCTTGCTCTGGCTTCTTTGGTTGCCCAGGCAATATGAGGGGTAATCAGACAGTTTTTTGCCCTGAACAAAGGGTTGTTTTCAGAAGGTGGCTCAACCGAAAGCACATCTATTCCGGCACCGGCGATTACCCCTGCATTCAGCGCATCGGCAAGATCCTGATCTACCATCAAAGGACCTCTGGATGTATTCAGAAAAAAGGCTGTCTTCTTCATTAATTTCAGGGATTCCTTATTGATCATACCCTGCGTTTCCGGAAACAAAGGACAGTGGATGCTGACTACATCCGAGTCGGTCAGAAGATCATGCAATCCAACCCAACTGAAGTTTTTACGGTGCGACTGATCACTTTGTCTCCGGGAATAGGCTATGACATTCATTCCGAAAGCAGTAGCGATATCAGCTACCTTCTGACCAATGCTGCCAAAACCGATAATTCCGATAGTTTTTCCTTCCAGTTCAATCAAAGGATAATTCCAATAACAGAAATCAGGCGAAGCCGCCCAATCACCTTTAAAGACCGAATCACTATGGCTTTGAACATGCTGACATAATTCCAGCAAAAGCGCAAAAGTCATCTGAACCACGGAAGCTGTTCCGTATCCCGGCACATTGGCAACCGGAATACCCCTTTGCTTTGCATAATCAACATCAACTACATTATAACCGGTGGCCAGCACCCCAATATATTTCAAATCGGGAAGCTGAGAAAGTACCGATTCCCTTAAAGGGGTTTTGTTGGTAAAAATAATCTCTGCTCCCTGACAGCGTTCCACAATCTGACCTTCAGGTGTCCTGTCATGAACCTGCAATTCTCCATGCTGTTTTATTCCGTCCCAGTTAAGATCTCCGGGGTTTAATGTATAACCGTCTAATACAACTAATTTCATCCTAAATATATTTTTAAAATTTCTTCCAATTCTCAATTGTCAACCCGATAGTTATCGGGTGTCAACTCCCTACACCTTTGACCAGGCCAGATTCAATACCCGTTTTGCATTGGCAATCACGATATCAGAATCTTCATCGCCGAAAGGTTTCACTTCAAAACTCAGCACCGGGGGATTTTCTGTATTCAGGAATCCGATCTGTAAAAGCACTTTGAGATATGCAACTACCTCATCCACATCATTCTCCCCTCCGGGAAATCCAAAACGAGGATGAACATCCCCATATGCCGGCATATCGGGGCTTTTAACCACACAGTTACCAATATGGGCATGTACGATATAATCCTTAACCGGTAATATTGATTCTTCTATAGTCTCATGAATCAGGGGTATATGGCTAAGATCAACCATTAATCCAAAATGATCATGACTCTTTCTTATTTCCCTGGCATAACGTAAAGCCAGATCTGCCGGACCGATCAGACTCTTCTTATCCACATCGTAATCAAATACCTCCAACGCAATTTTCAGATCGCCCTTACTCTTTGCATAGGCACAGATCTCATTAGTTGATTTAACAAGCGCCTGAAAAGCCTCCTCTTTCCTGCTTTCTTCATAATTACCACTCAAAAATGCAAAACTGGAAGCACCTATTTCATACGCTTCATCGATGCCTTCCTTAAGATCATTTAACGCTCTCTGGCGCTCTTCTTCAACCAGGCTGTTGATATTCATTCCGGTGGTCAGCAACCTGGGCTGAGCTCCATAAGCCACTGTCATGTGCGAGCTTTCAAGCATTTTTTTTACTGCAGCACGTGCCTCAGGATCTTTAACCGTAGTTATTTCAATGGCACTGAAATAATCATCAACTGCAATTTTACGGATGGTTTCCACAACAGGACCCTCTCCTTTTATCGTTGCCGGATAAGCCATAAAGTGAACCAGGCCCACTCTCATGTATTTACATAATGCTTCATTCATAGTAATAAAGGTATAATCGTATGTTCTTCTGTTTACAAACTTTCCCTGATCGTTTTAATCAGATTCAGTGCACGGCCCGACTCTGCTGTCAGATCATCGTATAATTTATTCTCAATCACATTTTTAGTAATCATCTTACTGCCACCTACAGCACAAACCCCAACCTTAAACCAGCTGCGAAGATTCACTTCATTCAGCTCAATCCCCCCGGTTGGCATGAAAACAATATCTGTAAACAAAGCCTGGACAGCTTCAATATAAGAAGGACCCAGCGTATTGGCCGGAAAAAGCTTAACGATCTTTGAACCGCAGGCCTCAGCCCGGATAATTTCACTCGGGGTCATACAACCGGGCACACAAAGTAAATTATGCTGATCGGATAGTTCCAGAACTGATTCCAGAATACCC
>JBAZHY010000419.1:400-2959 GCA_041652175.1 Pedobacter sp. | reverse complement strand
GCCAGCTTGATCAGACAAGTCTTGACAAAAAGGACAATGATCAGGCAATATCGGGAAGAGAAAATATCAGGGAGTTTTTGATATGATTCATGAATACCGAAGACGTGTATTTGGTTATGAGTGTGATATTTATGGTCATTTAAACAATGCTAATTACCTACATTTATATGAAGAGGCACGTTCTGTATTTCTGGAAGATATAGATCTGCCGGTGCGCAAATTGATGAGCATGGATATAGCTATTTATGTGAGAAAGGTCGAGATGGAATTTATCAAGGCAGTTCAATTGGAAGCGAACGTTTTGATAAAAAGCTGGATTGTGTCCGGTAACCGCCTGCGCGGTTCATGGCAGCAGGAAATGCTCGTTGATAATGTGCTCTGCAGCACTATCACCATAGAGGGAGTTTATGCACATGACGGTAAACCGCGTCGCCTGCCACCGGAGATCTGGGCTGAATTTGAAAAGTATATAATCAAGGAATAAAATCATTTTTCTTCACTACTGAAAGAAGCAAAGAGTTTGTATAATTGGTCACAGAGCTTCTTTTCTTCTTTGCACAACTTGATGAAATCTTTTCCTTAATACAACCGCTTTTCCCACAAAATATTAAACCCAAAAGAGAGAAGAACTGACAATATTCCAGTTTTTTTAGATGCTTTATTTTAAAGCTGTTTATACAGGCATATAATAGCGAAGGTCTTAAATATCTATATATGCCCTGACCATCTATAGAGTGATAGAATTGTTTCGATTTCTCATAAGAAGGTATAATTTTACTGATTTCTGGTTTTAACGGTAATTCACCATTCCAGGATTTGAAGTATCTGGCAGAAAAGTTCTTATTATGAAGATAGAACCAGATTCAAAGCAGGGTTGAGATTCAAGTAAAAATATATTGGGATAAGCTTGAATATATGTTTTCAACTCACTGAGTTTCTGTTTTTCTACTCCTGTTTGTTTTGTATCCATGTCAACCAGGCAGAAAATGTAATCATAAGAATTATCTTTTATAAGCGAAGTATTCTGCTTTTTCATGTCTTTCAGGTTTCGACCTTCTTTGGGGAATAACTTAAAATCAATCCTCTCACAGGTTTTAAGCTGGTTCAAATACCAGCTTTCTGTATCACCTTCGGAGATGACGGCAATTGCCGGAGAAAGAGGTCTTTCCGGCATCGTATCAGTCCTTTTTTACAGGTACAATAACGGAACCCAGGATGGGTTTAGCAGAGAATTTACCGACTTTATAAGCGCGGTAGAAATTTAATTCACTCCTTATTTTAAAATCCTTTAATGAGTAAAGTTCTGTGGAACCATCTTCTCTTTTATTAGTGAACCAGACCACATCTTTTCTGATATCTTCCTGATCTTCCAGAATGGGCAGGTAATGTGAGGTGAAAATTAATTGCGAATTGGTGGTATTCAACATGAAGGAATCGATGAAAAATTCTATCAGCTCAGGATGGAGGGATGATTCCAATTCATCAATTATCAATATTCCACCAGATTTCTGAAAATAACTTAATATTACTGCATAATAGAAATATGCCATTGTACCTGAAGATTCCAGGTTTTCATTTAGAACATATTCTTTCTGATCATTGAAAATTTTTACTAAATGTTGGAAATATATTTTCTTGGGAGATAAAAACTTTTTCATTGATTCATTCTGTTCTCCGATATTTTCTATAAACTCGGGAGGATATTCCATTTTTTTTACGTCAAAATTATCAATATTATAATCAGCCCTTTTTAAGTGTTCTATTACCGTTTCTTTGAGTTTTGGATTTCCCTCTAACAAATATAAAGCCATATTTCTTGTGCTGTTATCTTTGAGAAATATAAAAAAAACAAGTCCATATCTTGCCAGCTCCAGTTCTTTATTATCAATTTCTACTTTTCCTATTGCGGCTATAACACTCCGATTTCGTATTAAATAACTTTTCAATGCTTCCACAGCCTCAGCCTTATAATTGATCTTGCTGCCGAATTCAATTTCTGATACACCCTCTTCATTTACTTTCCGCAGAAATACTAGAGCTTTTCTGGGTTTATAAAAATACAGGGATTCCCTGATGATCTGATCATCGTTAAATTCAATAAGATAGTCGAACCTTACTTGATTGAAAAAAGATATTTCAAATATCGAAGGTTCATCTTTTGATATATCATCAAAAGCGAAGGCGGGACGATTTATCTTATCTTCCTTTTTCTGATTATCATCGGTAACCAGTGTTCTCAGATGGGTTAAGGCACCGATGAGATTTGATTTTCCGGAAGCATTAGCACCGAAAATACCCGCCATTTTTAGAATGTCATATTTGCCATGGGACTCGATATAGAAATCTCTTTGATTGCTGTCTGCATTAGCAAGGAAAGATATTGTCTCTTTATTTTTAAAAGAGAGATAATTAGTGACACTGAAACTTAATAACATAGTACTTCCTTTTTTTTAACTGAAACAAGGAAGTGCTAAGTAAAATAGGTTGTCAATATATTTATTGACCTGATTATGCAAATTACTTGCAAATATTGGGCAATAACTGGCAGATATAACTATT
>JBAZHY010000419.1:0-390 GCA_041652175.1 Pedobacter sp. | reverse complement strand
AGCCAGAAGTAGTATCTTGGTTTACTGGCATCTATGAGGTCAGTTTCCCAGGCGATGTCGAATTTCATAATAAAGAATCCCATATTGAAGCGGGGACCGAAACCAAATCCCATTCTGGCATCTTTTAGCTGGTTTTCAGACCAGAAAACAAAATCTTCTTCTTTATCCCAGACTGCGCCCAGATCAATAAATGCAGACCCTCTCACGCCGGTCATTCTGATGGGCAAGGGGAAGGCAAGGGTCAAATTATCAATAAGAGGAAAGCGTAATTCAGTACTGAACAGGAATTTTCTTTTCCCATCCAGTTCATCATCATCAAATCCGCGTACGCCATTAAAGCCGGAAAGCTCAAAACTGCCGATTTCATCGCTATCCGTCCAGGCAGCCAGC
>JBAZHY010000418.1:0-2962 GCA_041652175.1 Pedobacter sp. | reverse complement strand
AGGGAAAAGTAGTTGATGATTTTGGTTCTCAGAGTATTGAGGTGATGAAATTTGCCAAACTTCCGATTAAAGATAATCCTTTTATATAAAAGCGACTTCCGGAATTATAAATCCGGAAGTCGTTAAACAGGAATATATATTCCCGCTAAATTAAAGTTGAATTAAACAGGTAACACCAGGAATAGTGTACTGCTTTCCGATAGGCTTCAGCTTTCCGGTTTTGATATCTCTGTCAAATATCACCACATTATCCGTATTCATATTTCCTACCAATGCAAATTTCCCTTCATCATCTATCATAAAATTTCTGGGATGTTTACCACCTGTCGGCTCATGACCAACCAGGGTAAGTCTGCCATTTTTAGGATTAACCTTAAAAATAACCAGGCTTTCATGCCCTCTGTTTGATGCATAGATAAACTTCTGATCAGGAGAAAAATGAACATCCGAAGCATAACTTACTTCCTTAAAATCAGCAGGAAGCATACTCAAACGCTCAATAGTCGTTAAAGCACCGGTTTTCTTGTTCACTTTAAATCCTACAATCGTATTTGACAACTCATCTACAGAATAGGCAAATTTTCCGTTCTTATGAATCTTAAAATGTCTGGGACCTGATCCTGGAACTACATCCGCAGAGGGAACCTGAGCCGGCTTAAGTTTACCGGCATCCATCACCTGATAAATCACAATTTTATCTGCACCCAAATCTGAAACGTACAAAAACTTACCGTCTGCTGAAGGAATGGACGAATGCGGATAAGATCTGGTCTGACGCTGCGGATTAATACTACTACCGGTATGTTTTACATAATCAGAAGCTTTAGCCAATGTACCATCCGAGTTGATTGGAAATACTGTAACACTGGCATCCCCGTAATTGGAAACGTAAGCAAAGCGACCTAATGGATCAATGCTAACATGCGCAGGGCCCTTACCACCAACCGATTGCTCATTGAGCTTTTTCAAAAAACCGGTGAATGGATCGATAGCGAATGACATTAGCGCTCCGTTTCCATCGTCAAGAGTTCCCTTTCCATAAATTGAATAGAGAAATTTTTTATCAGGACTTAAAGCCAAAAATCCAGGACCATTGCCCTCATTTATCGTTTGCAGTTCCTTAATTGTCCCATCTGCACGATCATACTCCAAAACATAGATCCCCTTACTTCCGCGGGCAGAAGAAGTACCTGCATAAATAATTTCCCTGGAATTAGCCTGGGCAAAAAGATCTGCAACACCCACAAAAAACAGAATAACTGCAATACAAAACGAAACTAACTTTCTCATAATCATATTTTTAGTGAACAATATTTAAATGTAAGAGGATTTACTATTAATTATCAAAAATCTTAAAAGGGTTTTTCTGCTGATCAAAAGGTTTGGAAAGATCACGAATATACTCTACAAGCTGCCAGTGCTGCTCGTCTGATAACTTTGATTTAAATCCGCGCATAATTCCCCTGCCTTCCCGTATTTTCCAATATAAAGCACCATCACTTTGCTGTTTCACCCATTCATTTTTAAAATCAGGAACCTCCTGATTGGTATGCTCCAGTGGATATCCCCGACCCTGATTGCCATGGCAGGAAACACAATACAAATTATACACTTCCTGTGCCTGTGGTAAGGTAAGCGGTTCAATATGATATGGATTGTAGAGTGTATCCGTCCATTCAGGAGCTGTCCAGGGCTGCTGCACTGATTCAACATTTCCTCTAAAGGAAACAAGAAACAGTACCAGTCCGGCAAGAATAAACACAAATTTACTTTTTAACATTATCTTAAATCTATCCTGTATAAAACCGGATCCTGCTTTTACCCTCTCGAACGCAGAGAGCCTGCCGGACGATATTCATATCTTTTCGCTGACCATTCAGCATCGCCATATTCACTCAAACTCACTTTACCCTGCATCGTATTACCCTGAACCGTTCCTGTAAACGTATAATTGATTCGTACCCCCTCTTTGGTATAAGAGCTTCTGATCAAAACATTATTTCCATGCAGAGTTCCATCCAGATCACGCGAACCGATGCTGGCGATATGAGTACCTATCAATGCTGATTCTTTCTGCTCAATAATCAGGGTTTGATTTACTGTACTTGCAGAAAACTTCATTTCAAGATCCCACTGACCACTCAGATCAGCTGCCGGAGCTCCTGCTGCTCTCTTAATCATTGGCGGTTTAGACAAGATGGAGAATAGCCTTTCAGCAATTATCTTTTCTTCACCCGCCTGAAGAGAAGAAGTAGCCACACTTATATTCGGCTGAAGATTTGGAGGGAAAGGCAAAAAGCTTCCGGCACCGCTTACTGCAATCCTTGGGCTTCCGTCCCACAATAATTTCTCCATGTCCTCGCCAGTAAGGGGAATCACAGATTTATCCCATTTCACAGTAACTGACGGAGCCCGGTTTGAACGTGCTTTTGGCTCAATCAGAGAGGTACTTACACCCGGAATTTTTGAAAGTTGCTGGATAATATGATTTGCCCATGAAACCCAGGTTTTCCATTCTCCTGCATGATCACGCTTATACCATGCCTCTACAGCAGCAAGCATACCCATGATCTCTTCTCTTCCCACTTTAAACCCACGACCAAAACCATGATGCGGACCTGCATTGATGCGGGCAGCGATGATCAGATCTTTACGACCAATCAATAAGCCGGCGCACTGTGGTCCGCGGAGGTATTTACCACCACTGTAAGCTACTAAATCTGCTCCCTGACTAATATGAGGATTAGGCAATTCAAGTCCCTCGGCAGCAGCATCCACCAGAATAGGCACACCTAAAGGTTTAGCTACTGAAGATATTTCTTTTAGAGATAATGGCCCATTTTCTGAACGTGCTCCGGCAAGAACAAGAATCATCGCTGTACGCGGGCCAATAGCCAGTTTCAGATCATTAAGATCAGATACCTCGACCATACGAACACCTACCGCTTTTGCTCCAGCATCA
>JBAZHY010000417.1:0-2964 GCA_041652175.1 Pedobacter sp. | reverse complement strand
ATCAGCAGAGAACTCCTTCTACCTGGGCCCCACCACAGATTCTCATTGGAAATACCAACAGAAACCGGATCAAAAGTTAAACGAACACTACTCTGTCCCCAGAATAATTTTGAATAAGGATCTTCACCGAAACGCTCCGTGATATCCGTAACATTAAAATACTTATCGTAGTACCCCGCCCAAACTATATCATATTGCTCAGAAGGAAAACCTTCATACTCAAGATTCTCTGCAGAAACATACTCAGGTCTTAGTTGAACACTAAGGGGGCCATATTTAAAGAAGGCTCCAAAACTTATTTGAGTCTGGTTTCCTTTTGCAGGGATCAGGGCCCCGTCATTCCAGTCATAAGGAAGCAGAGAATTATATTGCCACTGCAGGTTCACAGGCAATAGCTGAAGATAAGCCTTGTCGCCCGACCAATTTAAACGACTATTAAACTGATGCAGGCTACTCTGCCCTGATAAGCTGTCAGCATTAAAGCTTATCTCATTCCCGACAGACAAAGGTCTTATGGTAAACGAAATCAGAGAATCTTTCTTGCCCAGCAATTGCCCCCTGCGATAAGACTCTTCCAGCACCGGCATACCTACAGGAAGTGTCTGTGCATAATTTAGTCCCGGAGTCAGCAGGATAGCTAAACAAATGACCGATAAGGCCTTTTTCCACTTCATACTACCTGAATTCAATTGCCTTTATACTGATATTATCCACCGACCAGCTCTCGTTACAGTTCTTATTAACCGGATCAGGATCCTCTAACTGAGCATAACAACCCACACTCAGGGTACTTTCTGTATGTTCAATCGTACGCAGAATCCTGTATTTTACCGTTCCTCCCTTTACACCTTGCAATTTACATGCCCCCGGGAGATCCGTATTAAAGAAATTAAATTGATTGTTTTCAATGGTAGGCTGTAATACCGGATAAGACTGGGTGCAATCTGAACATAAACCACTGGCTATCGTAGAATAAATAGCACTCCAGCCATCAATATTCATAATCCAGATATCCGGTCCTTCAGGCTTAACGGCATTCCCATCCCAGGTATCATGTATATAAAGGTCAAAACTGATCTGAATCATATTATGTTTTGGTAAACTATCCAGCTTAAGCAGAAAACCATTTTCAGAATACCGGCCAATCACTTTTGAGCCATTATACTCACCAATCTTACCACTACTAATTTTCGCCAGACTACCATTCTCAAAATCATTATGATATACAATCGTATCCTTCTGCAAGCCTTTGCAGGATATAAAAGAAAGCAGGATAAGAATACTGACAATTATATGTTGAAATCTTTTATACATTTATCCATTATTGAGTTTAGTATTAAGATTAATCCTTCTTATCCAATTTTAATGTCATTTCGAAGGAAAAATGACTGAGAAATCTCATGACTAAAGGTAATGCTCTGCATCAACAGATTTCTCCTCGCTTCAAAATAATTCCTCAACACAAAAATCCTACCCGCTCGTTCGAAATGACGAGAAAACAAAGCTCATTACTACTTTCTTAATTTTTAATTCTTAATTCTTAATTGCATCCTCATCAACAAATTATTCCTGATTCGCGAAGACGAAATCCCCCTTCCACTCCCACATTTGATTTCGTAAGTCTTTTTCCATTGTCAACTATCAATTGTCAACTGTCAATTGATCAAAACCTATACATCATCCCAATCTCTCCATTGATATGAAAAGCATTCTTATTCGCTGAGCCATAGGGCCCTGACTTCCACTGATAATTAACCGACTCTATCGCCTGCAGCTTTGCATTGAAAATAAACTTTTTATAAATTTTGTTGGCTACAGCAGCCGCACTTAAATCAATCCAGGGACCATAACCAAATGTATTCGCAAGATCCCCGTTATGCTCATAGCGTTCCAGCTGCAAACCTATCCGCCTCAGACCCTTTACCCAGCTCAGATGCAGTGATTGTAAGTTCCCCCCCGGACCAATACCGGCACCCAAAACCTCACCCCGGTTGGTATAGCCATGCCATACCTGACCATGTGTATACCATTCTCCGGCATCCCTGAAGGTACGGTCAATGGATTGCTCCAGATGAGTCAATTCTGCCCCGATCTGAATGAATTCATCTTTTCTTCCCTTATAAGGGATCAATTTATTTATTCCTATAGTATAAGCCCTGGAATGCTCCGGACTCATCAGAAAATCGCGGGTACTATAAGAATGGTCATTCAGCCCATATTCAAAATAAACTTCTGTACAGGATTTAGCCAAAAGCCAGCGGGCAAAAACAGAAGTGAGCTGATCTCTTCTTTTATCATCCTCATTGGTATTTTTCTTCTGGAATGCCTGAAATAGCGGAAAGTAATCTCCAAAACCACTATCCATATCCTCATGATAAGTCTGGAAACTTCTGGTCATACCCAGGAACAAACCCGGAACCCAGCGAGGTTGATAGCTGAATACCATTCCGGATAAATACCTCCAGTCATCCGGTAATCCTGTGGTATAGCCTGAACCTTCCAGTCTTGCAGCAATAATCTGTGCTTCAATAGATCCTACCGGAGTTTTTACCGGACGGGTAGTATTGAATGTCAGATGCTTAAATCCGGCAGAATTGTTGGACATCAGAATGGAATTCTGCATCCCCGGCCCCCACCATAGATTCTCATTGGAAAGTCCAATAGAAACCGGATCAAAATTCAGGCGAATACTGCTTTGACCCCATGATAATCTGGAATAAGGATCATCCCCAAATCGAAGCGGAAGATCTGCCATACCATAATGTGAGAAGTTTTCTTTAAATTGATCATTAGCAGCAAAAACATATTCAGGCCGGATCTGAATACTCAGGGGACCTGCTTTCGCAAAAATGCCTGCACTCAGATAGGTCTGATAACCTTTGGCAGGGATCATCAGACCGTCATTCCGGCTGTAGGACGGGTTTCCGTTGTAGCGATGTTGCCATGAAAAAGGAAGGAGCAGAA
>JBAZHY010000416.1:0-2965 GCA_041652175.1 Pedobacter sp. | reverse complement strand
TTGTTGTTTTATTCTTTACAGCATAATAAAGTTCAATGCCCAGATAAATCAGAATCGCAATGAACAGATAATAAGTCATCTGTATATGGTTCGTTCTGATCTCTATGGCAAGGAACAGGGCCGTTAAAGCCGCACCTGTAATATATTGTTTTCTGAAAGCAAGTATAATACCTGCCAGTATAGGCGGAAAAAATGCAATTGCCATCGCCTTATTGCTATGCCCGGCGTCTATTATCTGGAAGTTATACGATGAAAATGCGAAAGCGACCGCACCTGCTGCTGCCAGCCAGGGATTCATTCTTAACACGCAGAACAGAAAATAAGCTCCCACAAGATAAAGAAGAACAGTATCGATAGGGTTTGGAAAAACCGTCTTAAAAAAGGAAATCACATAGGTGGTCACATTATTAGGATACTGCACCCAAATCTGAAAAGCAGGCATTCCGCCGAACATGGAATTGGTCCATAGTGGGCCTTTACCATCTTTTGCTTTGAAATCCATGATTTCTTTTTGCATTCCCTGAGCCATGAGGACATCACTTTGGTATAGTGATTTACCCTGTAAGGCCGGACTGAAATACACAAAACATAAGGCTATAAATATTCCGATGATGGCCAGATGTATAGCATTGCGCTTAAACCAGTTATTCATTCTTCTTCATTTAGTTGAATGCCAAAAATAGAAAAAAGCTTAAACCTGCAATGCCTGTTATTAAGCTTTATGAAAATAAATCACACGGAAAGACAAATTGCCTGTAGATTTACAGGAAAAGAGCAGGAAATAAGATCAATAAATCAGTTTTTGATCTCTTCGTATTCTACAAAATCGCCGGCATGATCTCCGCGGTTTTTTGTTTTGGGTGGCATATAATCAACCCTGATCTTTCCATCCGGATCAGATTGTCTTTGTTGCTGAAATCTTTGATTTGCCTGATTCTGGGCCTTATTCATCATCGATTGAAAAAGTACAGGCAATAGCAGACGGACGATCATTCTGATCAGCCATAAAATGCAGATGGTTATGAATAAAAATTTTAATAATCCCATTTTAATAAATTCTGGTTGTCAAATATAGATGATAATTTTATCAATATGTTTCAGACAAATTAAATGTTACACTTGAATTACTTTGAATAAGGGTTATTGCTGATAATATTTTTGTAGAAAAGCAGCATTTTCAAAATCATCATTCCGGCTAACTAACCTCTTCCCGCTGTCAAAACTTAATTAATGTTAAGATTTTCTCAAAATTCTTTTATATTGCTTTATGATCATGATATTTAGCTGAATATCAGGATGGATAATCAGACCGGGATTTAATTTAAAAGAAATAACATAATGAAAAACAACCGTAGAGATTTCTTGAAAGTAGCCGGTGCGGCCGGAATTGGGGTAATGGGTAGTGGAATAATGTTAAGTAGTCTGAGTTCATGTAATACACCTGAGACTGAAGGATCGGCTCCTGCAGTTGCCGACGAGACCTTTGATGCCGCTAAGCAAAGCATTATAGGACTTTATGGCCCCTGGGCAAATTCATTGATGGGGGATAAAGTACCGAGCCACTCTTTCAGAAATTCGAAATGGCAGGATCTGAATACCTGGCATAATGCGGCAAAAGAAAGAATAAACGATCGTTTAGGTATTCCTGATATTGGCGGAACGCCGGAAGTTACCGTAAAGAAGCAATATGAATACGATGGCCTGCATATAGAAGAGCTTAGCTGGCAATTACCTTATGGTCGTCCGACAGATGCTATTCTCCTTAAACCGGCAAATGCTAAGGGGCCTTTACCGGGAATCCTGGCCTTTCATGATCATGGTGCAAATAAGTATTTCGGGACCAGAAAAATTACCCGTACTTCCGACAAGCAGCATCCTGATATGATAGAGCATCAGAAATTATATTACAGTGGTTTTGCATGGGCAAATGAAATAGCAAAGAGAGGTTATGTGGTACTGGTTGCGGATGCATTTCCTTTTGCAAGCCGAAGGGTAATGATGCAGGATCTGCCGGTAAATATGAGAAACGGGCTTACAGATAATAATCCTGAAAATTCAAACAATATTAAAGCATATAATACCTGGGCAGCAACTCATGAACATACTATGGCGAAATCCCTTTTCTGTGCGGGTACTACCTGGCCGGGAGTCTTCTTTGCCGAAGATCAGAAAGCACTGGATGTACTTTGTGCCCGTAAAGATGTTGATCCTGAAAGAATTGGCTGCGGAGGTTTATCAGGTGGTGGAATGAGAACAGTATTCATGGGAGGATTAGACCCAAGGATTAAGTGTGCGGTTTGTGTAGGATTCATGACTACCTGGAAGGATCTTATTCTGAATAAGTCATTTACTCATACCTGGATGACTTATGTGCCGGTTCTGCCTAAAGAGATGGATTTTCCTGAAATACTCGGACTCAGGGCGCCCCTTCCGACACTGGTTTTAAATGACTCAGATGATGCCTTGTACACTTTGCCTGAAATGAAAAGTGCAGAAAATATTTTAGGAGAGGTATACAAAAAGGCAAAAGCAGAAGACAAGTATAAATGTTCGTATTATCCGGGCCCGCATAAGTTTGATAAAGATATGCAGAAAGAAGCGTTCGACTGGTTTGATCAGTGGCTGAAGAGCTGATTGAGAAATGAGCAAATTAGTAAATTAGCAACCCGAAAACCATCAGGTAAGGAGGGTAGTTGAGCTTAAATAAACCCTAAGCCTCTTTTAACATCTTTTCAATACGTTTTAATTGCGCCGTATGATGAATGGTATGGATTTCTATGAATCTAAACCATTGCTTTGCATTCAGCAAACCCAGGCGGGGATGCTTTATCTTTTGATTCGGGTCGGAGTTTTTAATTCCTGATTTAACTGTATCCAGTCTTGACCTGAACTTCGCTATTAAGTTTCGGGCATCTTCAGGACTGATCTTTTTAACCATGGCGGCTATCCTATCAGGAGCTTTGAT
>JBAZHY010000415.1:0-2966 GCA_041652175.1 Pedobacter sp. | reverse complement strand
GCTCCTGAACGGGAAACCCGTTATAATGTATACGATTGAGGCATTTTACCATTCAGACATTCATCCTGAAATAATCCTTGTTCTAAATAATGACTTCCATAACTATTGGAATGAATTGTGTCAGAAATTTGAGTTTACAATTCCTCATAAATTGGTAAATGGTGGTAAACAAAGGTTTGACTCGGTAAAGAATGGCATTCAATCCATTAGTTGCGAAGGAATAGTTTCAATCCATGATGCCGTGAGACCATTAGTCAGCAATGAACTGATATGCCGGACTTTCAGAGAAGCTGAACTTTCAGGAACTGCTGTAGCAGCTATAAAATCAAAAGACTCCATCAGACAGAAACAGGATAACAAAACTGTTCCTCTCAACAGAGACGAAATATTCCTGATTCAAACTCCACAGGCTTTCAGCTCAGAACTTCTGAATAAAGCATATCAGCAGGAATACCGGAGTGAGTTTACAGACGATGCCTCGGTTGTAGAACAATCAGGTATACAGATAAGCCTAACTGAAGGTGATCTCAAAAATATTAAAATCACTTTTCCAGAGGATATTCTACTAGCAGAATATTATTTAAACTCCTGTAAATAAGAAGCTAAACACCTTGTACAGATTCTTAATTCTTTAAATACTGTTGCCCCGTATAACTCGGAGTAAAACTGCAATTATAGCAATTACTAAAAGAATGTGAATCAGATTACCTCCCATTGGCGAAATAAAAGCACCAAAAATCCAGGCGACAACTAATATAACTGCGATCAGATAAAGTAAATTATTCATGGCTTAGTTATTTAGGTTTGATTATATATTATAATGACACTAAAACCATGCCGATTTCTTATTTTGTAGAAAAAAAACTAAGAGAAACAATAGAACAACAGGTAAAGAGAGTACCAAACTCAATAGACTGAGGCAGCTATTCAGGAAAGCCCAGGAAATCAGATACGATAAGGGCTTCCAATAAAATTAATATTAAAGTATTTCTATTATACCTAACTCTTCTTAATAAGCTACCAGAATTAATGAATTTGATTTGATCTGATAGAGTTAAAATAAGAAATGTGACAGACTCGCTTAAACATATAAAAAAAGCCCTGAATTGTTTCAAGGCTTTTACATTCTCTATTAATATTCGTCTTCGTTGAAGAAGAAATCATCTTTGGTAGGATAGTCAGGCCATATTTCTTCTATATTTTCATAAGGTTCGCCATCGTCTTCCAATGCCTGAAGGTTTTCAATCACTTCAACTGGTGCACCTGAACGAATTGCATAGTCAATAAGTTCGTCTTTTGTAGCCGGCCATGGAGCGTCTTCTAAATGTGACGCTAATTCTAAAGTCCAATACATATTTTCTTAGAATTTGGTTTATACTATTTTTTGCAAAAGTATAATAATTTATATAAGATTGTTAATTAATTTTCAACACCCTCCCTAAACCCTCGGATTCCATTGATTTTCAGGAATATTAAAGTCAAAACAAAGCTTTCTGGCAAGCACAAAAAGATAATCGCTCAATCTGTTAAGGTAAATAATCACTTTCTCCTCAACAAAACTCGTACTTTTCAGATGTACAACAATACGTTCTGCCCTACGGCATACACAGCGAGCAATATGACAGAAAGAAACTACCTGCGATCCGCCAGGTAAAACAAAATGTTTTAGTTCGGGGAGAACCTCATTCATGTGATCAATCTCCTTCTCTAACAGGTCGATATCAGACAAGTGCAGATCAGGAATTTTCATTTTGGATTTTTCAGGATCAGAAGCCAGGGATGCTCCAACAGTAAAAAGTCTGTCCTGGATTTCACCCAAAATATGTTTGTAGGCCGGATCAATTTCATAATCCCTGATCATACCGATATAAGAATTCAGTTCGTCAACGGTACCATAGCTTTCAATCCTCAGATCATGCTTAGGAACACGGGTACCACCAATCAGGGAAGTTAAACCCTGATCTCCGCTTTTGGTATAAATTTTCATTTGAACTTAATTGGTATTTTCACTGAACGTTCAGATTCTGCGATATTAAGAATTATTCTGTAGAAACCTGACTAAAGTAATGATCCATAAGTCATCTTTGAATCATAAAATGCACGTTTGAATGTACAATTATTGGATTTTCTCAAAATCTGTCCCTTTTGATCTCATATCAGCTAAACGAGGTGAAACAGACTTCACATTCGGATTGTCATAATCATTCTCAATCAAGCCATCACGCATCCTCACAATCCGATGTGCATGCTGAGCAATATCTTCCTCATGTGTTACCAGAATAATTGTGTTTCCTTTAGAATGAATTTCCTCCAGAAGTCCCATAATTTCTACAGAAGTTTTGGTATCAAGGTTACCAGTAGGTTCATCTGCAAGTATGATAGAAGGATTATTTACCAATGCCCTGGCTACAGCAACACGTTGGCGCTGTCCGCCTGAAAGCTCATTAGGTTTATGATGTACCCTGTTGCCGAGACCAACACTTTCCAGAGTATGCTGGGCTCTTTTCTCCCTTTCTGCTCTTCCAATACCCGCATAAACGAGTGGCAAGGCCACATTCTCAAGAGAAGAAGATCGTGGAAGAAGATTAAACGTTTGAAAAACGAATCCAATTTCTTTATTTCTAATTTCGGCAAGCTCACTATCGGTCATTTCGCTGACCTGATTTCCGTTCAGAATGTAAACCCCTTTAGTTGGAGTATCCAGACAGCCCAGAATGTTCATCAACGTTGACTTTCCTGATCCAGAAGGTCCCATAAGTGCTACAAATTCACCTTTATTTATACTTAATGAAACAGATTTCAGAGCATGAATTGTCTCAGCACCAATGACATATTTCCTACCGATATCTGTTAAAGTAATAAGAGGGTTCTGGACCATATTTTTTCTTTTTAGACTATCACAATGTCTGCTTTGTTACAAGAAAAGAAATTAAGCCTTATTAATAACCTTGGCAACCCTAAAAAAT
>JBAZHY010000414.1:0-2967 GCA_041652175.1 Pedobacter sp. | reverse complement strand
AGGTTCAGTATATATGGTTACCGGATCCATTTTATCTGTGCAGGCCCCAAAAAACTTCATTCCATCGATTACCACATTAACCTGTCCTGCACTGAAAGCCCGAAGACTGGGTTCCATTCCTATCGGTCCCCGGCGTATAAGACTTACTCCCTCAATTCTGGATAAAATATCTTCAGTACTTGAAAGGCTGGAAGACTGATAAAATGCTGAACCTGGATGCTTGCTTTGAGTATAGCCCTGTATCTGAATTTCTTTCAGAACAAGATGCCGGGAGATGGTATCATGCATTGCCTGGGACAGTGCCGGGAAGCCTGTTAGTGACAGGCTTCCCAGTAATAAAAGTGCTTTGACTGAGATTTTCATGATAATCAGAATAACAGATCAAAGAAAGTTTTGGTAGTTTCTCCGTTCTTGTTGAGTTCCAGATTGATCCTCCAGTCGCCGGTCATGGTGAAGTTAACTTTTCCCTTGTAGTGCCCATTTTTAGTGAGGGTTGGATTTACATTATTAGGTGATCCATGACCCATACTTGGCATCTCGGGAGTCATACTGATACTGTAATTATTTTCTGCGGGGAAAGTCATCATATCCTGCTTGTTGAATATTGCGATTTCGAAATCATTCACTCCAACTTTCGGACTTAAAGGAGAAACATAGGCTAGGATTATTTTTGATCCATTTGCAGTAGTTATGTTTTTTACCCGTTCAGGTTGTGATTGTTTTACCTGAACTGGCATTTCTGCTTTTCCTGATTTAGTTTGTCCTTCATTTTTAACCATAACAGTCATTTTCCACTTGCCACTTTCATCGGTACTTGGCATGGTAAATACTGCTGCACACTGGAATAAAGAATTGTCTGAATCTAAACTTACCGGATTCTCTGACGGAGCAGAATGACTGTATTTGGTTCCATTCATATTCATTTCCATCATGGGCATAATTTGTACTGTCGATCTGTTGATAGGTTTTCCTGAGGCAGAGTCATAAAGGGCGACAAATAAGTTCTGATATCCGGTGCTTAGCTCAGATTTAGACCATAGCTCAACTCTGGTGGAAGAACCTGTTGCATATGCTTCTGAAATTTTAATCAGAGAAGCTTTTGGATCTGTGATTTCTACAGATGTATCTTTCTCGCAGGCTGTAAAAAGTGTAATTATAGTAGCAGCAATTAATAATATTCTTTTCATAATGATAAGTATAAAGTGTATTCCTTTCAGATTCAGATGTATAGGGTCATTCCCATGATTAACATCTTAACCTGTTGGCTTTGTACGGGCAGTAGCCACCCGTATTAAAATCTGTTAAAATTGCCCCTTGTCGGGTAGAAGAAAGATTTAAGCCAGAGGTGGATGGAATATCTTTTCGTGAATATTATGAGAGTAGAGATCGTTTAGAATTGCGAAATGACTTTTTAAATCTATATACTCAAAATTGAATGTAAGGGTGGAGTTTGGAATAAAAGCCGGAAATTCTATTTGCTTGAAAATTTCATTTGTCTTTTTTTCAGTTTCATCCGCCTGAGCCATCTTCTTTTTTAAGAAACATTTTCCCTTACATTTTAATTCAGGCTTGTCTTTATTTTCACAGAGCTCATTAATGATGTATTCGATATTTACAGAATAGTAGGTTAAAAGCCCTAATTTAACGACACACTGAAAACTCAGTGTAATTATCAAAATAAGACTTATAAATCTGTTTAACATCTGATTTGTACTGTTTACAGAGGTAAAACTATAAAAGATAAAAATATCCGAAAATGATACCGGTTTGTCAAAAATATGAGATAGGTCACATTTAAGAATATTCTGTTACAAGATCATGTCCGTTTAACCGGATTTCCCGGATTCTAAGTTAAGTACTCAAAATTATTAAAACTCCAATGAATTGCAATTAATAGATTGATAATCAGATGATTTTAGAGGGTTTTGAATCTAAAACCCCGCTCAGTCAGGGTAGTTAAAATCATGGGCAGGGTATATTCCAGATGTTTCCAGGCTTTCTCACTGTCGTGAAATACAATGATCGAACCATTTCTGGCATTGCTCAGAACATTTTGAATGCATTTTTCAGAGCTTGTATTTTTATCCCAATCGCCGCTGATAATATCCCACATAATAATTTCAGTTGCAGGATATAGTGTTTTGATCATTTTAATCTGAGATTTTTTTATTCTCCCATAAGGAGGCCGGAACAATCTGTATCCGGTTAGTTCAGCACCTTCCTCAAAATTGCGGAGATATTCCTTATTGCTTGTTTTCCAGCCTTTCAGGTGATTGTAAGTATGATTTCCTATTGTATGTCCTTCGGACTGAACCATTGAAAAAATATCCTGATACTTTCTTACATTGTCGCCAATACAAAAAAAAGTAGCTTTTGCATTAAATTTTTTAAGTGTATTTAAAACGAAGGGTGTAACAACCGGTATAGGTCCGTCGTCAAATGTCAAATAAATAAATTTTTCCCTTCGGCTTTTATGCCATGTAAGCATTGGATAAAACCATTGCAGCCAGAAAGGGGATTTAGCGAAGTACAAATGCCGTAGAATAATTTATCGCGAAGATAAATATGTTATTAATTAATTGATAGTAATTTTAGCCTTTATATAGAACGAACCAATCTTGTTGAATTGTGTATGAAACGAATAAACCTCATGTTCTTAAGCCGGACAGGTATTTTAGCATTGATACTGGCTGCTTCATCTTTCAGTCTACTTTCAGCTCAGGAACGGATTACATTGAAGAGGGCAACAGAGCTGGTTATAGAAAATAACCTTCAGATTAAGCAGGCTCAGTTTTCAGAGGCGTTATCTGAAGAAAATCTTGAGCAATCAAAGCTGGCAGTTTTTCCAACCCTTAATGCCAGTACAGGCCTTAATTTTAACTTTGGACGTAGTATCGACCCTCTGACTAATCAATTCATTAATCAGGCAATTACTTCAACCAGTGGAAATGTTTCATCTGCTACTAC
>JBAZHY010000413.1:0-2972 GCA_041652175.1 Pedobacter sp. | reverse complement strand
TTCCGATCTATTTGGTGATTATGTTCCCGTTTTTTTAAGCGAAATTCCACAGTTATTCAATAAAGGGATTCTTCCAATAGATGTTGCTTTGATACATGTATCCCCTCCGGATAAGCATGGTTTTTGTTCGCTTGGAACCTCTGTTGACATAGCCAGATCAGCTTTTAAAAATGCAAAATATATTATTGCACAGGTAAATGAGCAGATGCCCAGAACTCATGGTGATGGAATTATTCATATCAGGGAGATCAATGCAATGGTTCAGGTAAATGAAGCTCTGCCTGAGGTGAATTACAGTAGCAGGGTAGATGAAACGTCCAGGATTATTGGTAAATATTGCGCAGAACTTATTGAAGACGGTTCAACTTTGCAAATGGGTATAGGTGGAATCCCTGATGCTGTACTTTCTTGTCTTGAGAGTCATAAAGATATTGGAATCCATACTGAAATGTTTTCGGATGGCGTCGTTTCCCTGGTAGAGAAGGGAGTAATAACTAATAAATTCAAGAAGAAGCATAGAGGTAAAATAGTAACAGGTTTTGCAATCGGAACGCGTAAACTGTATGATTTCATAGATGATAATCCTCAGGTTGCGTTTCTTGAAATTGATTATGTGAATGATACCAAGGTGATCAGAACCAACCCAAGGGCTGTTTCAATTAATTCAGCAATTGAAATTGATCTTACCGGTCAGGTTTGTGCGGATTCTATCGGGACTTATCAATACTCAGGTGTAGGTGGACAAATCGACTTTATGAGAGGGGCTGCATTATCGGATGGGGGTAAACCCATTATTGCACTTTCTTCTACAACCTCTAAAGGAAATTCTAAAATTGTTCCGTTTCTTAAGGAAGGAGCTGGAGTAGTGACCACCAGAGCACATATACATTATGTGGTAACAGAATATGGGGTAGCTTATCTGTTTGGGAAGAATATGAGGCAAAGAGCTATGGCTCTGGTTAATATTGCCCATCCTTTACATCGGGAATGGCTTGAAAAAGAAGTAATCAGTCGATTTGGGAAGTAAGTCAAATTTGTATGTCAGATTCATCTTAAGAAAACCTCAGTCTTAATATGATTTGTATGCTTAATCAGAAGCATTTATTTTATCTGCTAAAAGGGAATAAATTATTATCCGGGCCTGACTGCGATTATCAAAAATAAGTATCTGTTATACCAATTGTTTCTGTACCTGAGTAAAGTAGATTTCCTGCAGTTCTGATATCAGGCATTTGATATCAATTGGTTTGGTTAAAAAGCCATTAGCGCCGGCATTGAAGCAGGTTTCTTTATCTTCATTTGAAGAATTGGCTGTTAGAATAATAATATGAGGTCTTTCACCATAAATTTCCCTGATCATTCTGGTTGCCTCTAACCCGTCAACATTGGGCATCTGCATATCCATAAGTATCAGATCGAATTGATTGGCCTTAACCTGCTCCAACACCTCTCTGCCATCATTGGCCAGTTGAGGTTTAAAACCCAGTCCTTCCAGAATGAGGATAATTAATTTTTGATTCATCGGATTGTCCTCTGCAACAAGGATTCTTAGTGGATGAGTCAAAGCAAAATCCTGTTTCAAACCAAGGCTATATTCTGAACGATCGGTATTATTCGTATTAATCAGAGAGCCAGACTTGATTTCTTTATCAGACTCTTTACAGTGAATTGTGAAATAAACAGAGGTTCCGACTCCTTTTTTACTCTGGATTTTAATGGTACCATTCATCATTTTCACCAGTCTCTCACATATCGCCAGACCTAAACCTGTACCACCATATTTTCTGCTGATAGAGGAATCTAATTGATGAAAAGCTTTAAACAAATTGATATGCTGATCCTTTGCTATTCCTATTCCGGTATCCTTTACCTTAAATAACAGTTCCTGCCCCTTTTCAGATCTGCTTTTCAATTTAATCTCAACCAAAATCTTGCCCTTTTCAGTAAACTTAACAGCATTCCCAACAAGATTTATAAGAATTTGCTTTAAACGAAGATCATCGCAGTATAATTCAGTGGAAATTGATTTATCAATACGATATTGAAGGGTAACACCAGTTTGTTTTATTCTGGCTTTGAATATTTTAAATACATCTTCAATAACCTTTTCTAATATAAAATGATGATTATTCAGTTCGAATTTACCTGATTCTATTTTTGAAAAGTCAAGTACATCATTAATAACATTCAACAGGGATTCACCACTCTCTATAATTGATTGCGTATAATCATTCTGAAGTCTGCTAAGCCGTGATTCAGACAGGAGGGATGCCATTCCCAGAATACCATTCATTGGAGTCCTGATTTCATGACTCATTGTTGCAAGGAATGTATTTTTAGCACGATTCGCTTTTTCTGCTTCCAGTCTCAGGTTTTCAGCGAGTAACCTTGCCTGATGTTCCTGATATTTCTGTTGTTTTAAAATATTGGTTTGTTTATGAAGTTCCAGGTTTAGATTTTGGACATTGATTGATTGTTTGGTTATTTCTGAGGTTCTCTCTGCAACAAGTTTTTCCAGCTCTGATTTCTGTATGATGATATGATGCATCTGATACCTTAGGAAAAGGTATATTAAGGCTAAGCTGATAAGAACTATCAGGGATCTGAACCACCAGGTCATCCAATATGGAGGTTCAATCTTTATTGTAAGGCTAATTCCCTGATTATTCCAGACATTACTTTCATTGGCAGCCTTAACCCTGAAAACATAGGTGCCGGGATCAAGATTAGTATAAGTAGCCTTTCGGTCAGTACCCACAAAATTCCATTGCTCATCAAAACCCTCCAGCTTATAGGCATAGGTGTTGTTTTCCGGAATAGTATAATCCAGAGCTGCATAGGATATCGTAAAAACCGATTGGGAATATTTTAAACTAACCTCTTTGGCAATTAAAATATTTTCTTTTATCGGAGAATCCTCTCCGCCAACTTTTACTTTTTTATTTAATACTTCGAGGGTAGTAAATGCAATC
>JBAZHY010000412.1:0-2984 GCA_041652175.1 Pedobacter sp. | reverse complement strand
GGTAAAAACAGTGGATAGCTTTGATGAAGCATTGAAACATATTCGCAAATTCTCTTCCAAACACTCAGAAGCAATTGTTTCTAAGAATGAAGAATTAAGTGAACGCTTTTTGAATGAAGTTGATGCCGCTGCAGTTTTTACTAATGCTTCCACCAGATTTACGGATGGCGGGGTTTTCGGACTGGGGGCAGAGATTGGTATTTCAACCCAGAAACTTCATGCCCGCGGACCCTTTGCCTTGGAGAAGCTGGTTACAGAGAAGTGGATCGTCAGAGGGCAGGGACAGGTGAGGTAGTTGACAGTTGATAATTGACACCCGATAGCTATCGGGTTGACAGTTGAACCTGTAAAGTACTCGCAGGAATAAATAACAAGCTTAATCAGATAAAATGCAAACCGGACTTCGAACAGTTAATGTTACCCGTTATGTGACTCCGCTGAGGGAAGGGGGCTCTATGCCTGCTATTGCAGAGGCAGATGATGGCTTTTTATATGTCATTAAATTCAGGGGTGCCGGACAGGGGTCAAGAGCCTTAATTGCCGAACTGATTGGAGGGGAAATTGCAAGAACTTTAGGCTTAAAAGTACCTGAGTTGGTTTTTGCTGAACTGGATGAAGCTTTCGGACGTACCGAGGCTGATGAAGAGATTCAGGACTTGCTTAAGTTCAGTGTAGGCTTAAATTTGGGTCTGCATTATCTTTCAGGAGCAATTACTTACGATCCCGCAGTTAATAATATTGATGAGATACTGGCTTCTAAGATTGTCTGGCTCGATGCCCTGCTGATGAATATGGATCGTACCTGCCGCAATACCAATATGCTTATCTGGCATAAAGAATTATGGCTGATCGATCATGGCGCTTCGCTGTATTTTCATCATACCTGGCAAAATTGGGAGGAGCAGGCACTGAAACCATTCAATCTCATTAAAGATCATGTTTTATTATCTAAAGCGTCTGAACTTAAGCTAATTGATAATCAATTCAAAACATTGTTAAGTATAGAACGAATTAAGGAAATTGTATCTATGATTCCTGATGATTGGCTGGAGGATAGTATTTTTCAGAGTAGTGAGGGACATCGGAATGCCTATATCAGCTTTCTTGAAAAACGTATAAGTAAATCGGAAATTTTTGTAAACGAAGCCCTAAATGCAAGAGAAATACTTATTTGAGTATGCCGTTATACGCCTGGTACCCAGGGTAGAGCGTGAAGAGTTCCTGAATGTGGGACTCATTCTCTATTGTCCGGGGCAGAAATTTCTGAAGGCAAAATACTGGCTTGACAAGGAAAGATTAAAAGCTTTCTCACCCTCGATTGAAATCAGCGAAATTGAAGATGGCCTGAATGCCTTCTGCCACATAAGTCTGGGAAACAAGGAGGGCGGCCCGATCGCTAAACTTGATCCTGCTTCCCGTTTCAGATGGCTTACAGCTACCAGAAGTACTGTTTTGCAAACATCTAAAGTTCATCCGGGTTTTTGTGATGATGCAGACGAAACGCTGGACAGATTGTATGAGGAAATGGTTTTGATGCTATAAACCGGGCAGGTGTTTTGGTCTGATTATTCAATGCACTTAATCCTGTTTTGTTCTTTAATCTTAAAACAATAGTTTTGAGAATATTCCTGTTTTATAATATCTTTTGTGAATAATCTCCTGTTTTCGCTCAGTAACGTCAGTATCCGCCAGTACAATACCCTGGTTTTCGAGGGACTCAATTTTAGTTTTGAAAAAGGACAGCATTGGGCATTGATCGGTAAAAGTGGCTCAGGCAAGAGTAGTTTTCTGGATTTTATCATGGGAAAGGCTACTATGGCAAGGGGGGAAGCCGGTTATCCTTATTTTGAGGAGCATATCCGCACTTATCATCAGAATGATCCTTTTTTTAACAGGTATAAACTGATGGCTCAGGTATCTGCCCGGCACGAATTCAGAAACCTTTCAAACACTTCAGATTTTTATTATCAGCAGCGTTTCAACTCATGCGATTCTGAAGATGCCGAAACTGTAGAGCATTATTTGTTGGCAGTAAAAGTGGCCAGACCTTCAGAAATATGGACTTACGAAAAGGTTGTCGATCGCCTCAATATGAGGTATTTGCTTAATAAAGAGCTGATCAAATTGTCTAATGGTGAAACCAAAAGACTAATGCTTGCGGCCGCTCTTATAAAGAATCCGGTATTACTTCTGCTTGATAATCCCTTAAACGGTTTGGATATAGCCTCTCGTCAGGATTTTAATGATCTGTTTAATGAGATTGCAGAATCAGGTATCAGCATCATTATGGCTAGCCCTCCAAATGAGATTCCTGATGCCATTACACATATTGCCGTTCTGGATAAAGGTAAAATGCTTAAAAAAATTCCTGCTCAGCAGTTTGATCCTCAGAGCGTTTTTGCAACAGATCCCAAACGTACTGATCGTGAAGAATTGCAAAAGCTGCTATCTGAAACGCAAAAGCCTGATTATGATATTATTGTCGGGATGGAAAACGTGACGATCAGGTATGGTGATAAACTGATCCTCGATCGGGTAAACTGGAAGTTAAAGCATGGTGAGCGCTGGATGCTTTTAGGGCATAATGGTGCCGGCAAGTCTACTTTGCTGAGTCTGATCAATGGAGATAATCCTCAGGCTTTTGCCAATAAGATTGTTTTGTTTGATCATCCTAAGGGAAGTGGTGAAAGTATCTGGGAAATTAAAAAGAAGATCGGATATGTTTCGCCTGAATTGTTTCAGTATTTTCCAACGGGTAATACCTGTATACAGGTAGTTGAATCGGGGTTTGATGATACTATCGGACTGTTTCGTGCCTCCCGTCAGCAACAGGCTGAAATATCCCTGCGCTGGCTGAAGCTTCTTGAAATTGAAGAATTTGCCCGAACAATGTTTCGCAATGTACCGGTGAGCGTTCAGCGGATTGTAATGCTCGCCAGGGCTATGGTTAAAAATCCGGTTCTTTTGATTCTGGATGAACCTTG
>JBAZHY010000411.1:0-2986 GCA_041652175.1 Pedobacter sp. | reverse complement strand
TAAGGATGAAAGTAACTTATCCGGGAAGTCTCGGCCTCTGGGGTTTAACATCATATCAGATCAGCTATTTGATTCACAGGTTCATTGACCATCCTTCCGTTTATTTTCTTCGGCACATTTGTTGCATCAATGCCATTATATAAGGTTAATCAAATTTTGTTATAATTTAATTATTTGATTTTTAATTAATTGTACTATTAATCCAATGCTTATGCAAGCTTTAATAAACAAGTTCAAACCGAACGCTTTTAGAATCAATGATAACAGAATTTATTTATTTGCCGGAAAGTATATCACTGCAAAGACTTTTATTCTTTTGTCAGTTCTTTTTCTTATGATAATCATCTCTTCCTGCAGAAATCCCCGTGGAAAATTCTCTGATGAGCCTCAGCAGATTCTTGACAGTACTTTTTATACCGATTATATCAAATCAGATCCTAAACTGGCAGATCAGCTGCACTGGGTGAAATCATTTTACTCTGAACGGAAATATCAATTAGCCTGGTTTAAGGACAATAAGATCCTTCCGCAGGCAGAAAAATTGCTGGATGTAATCAGTAAAGCTTCTGATGAGGGGCTGGATCCGGCAGATTATAGATTATCTGATCTGGATAAGTTATTTAAGGAATTAAAGGCATCCAAAAAAGATTTCGACAGATTTACGGAGGTACAGAGAGAGTTGGACGTATCTCTGACAGGCACTTATTTTTTATGGGCTTCTGATTATTACCGCGGAGTAGTTGTTCTTGATGAACATAAAGAAATTGAATGGGATGTTAAGCAGAATAAGATCCGGCTTGACCGGGCACTGATGGTGGTGCTGGGAGAAAAGAAAAGCAGGTATCCTTATGCCGGTTTTAGTCCGGTACACCCCGAATATTCCCGGCTTAAAAAGGCGCTTGCTGACTACAGAAAGGTACAGAAAGCGGGTGGCTGGCCATTGATTGCAGCATCTCCAAAGCTAAAGCCGGAACAAGGTTCAACTGTTGTTCCCGCGATCAGGAAGAGACTGGGATTGGATAAAGTCCCTGATTCGGTTTATACCGCGGAAGTGTTTAATGCGGTAAAACAATTTCAGGCTAATCAGGGTTTGAATCCTGACGGAGTACTGAGGGATGAAACAGTCAGGATCATGAATGTTCCTGTTCAGGATCGTATCAGGCAGATCATTGTAAATATGGAAAGATGGCGCTGGATCCCTCAAAGTTTTGAGCCTGAATATTTACTGGTAAACATTCCGGAGTTTAAATTATATGTATATGAAAAGGGGAAAAACGTACTCTCCATGAGTGTTATTGTGGGAAAAGCGATAAACAGTACGCCGGTTTTTAGCGATCGGATGGAATATATTGTATTGTCGCCGTACTGGAATGTACCTTTCAGTATTATCAAAGAAGAACTGGCACCCAAAATTGCTGCTAATTTATCTTACCTCGACAGGCTGGATATGGAAGTGGTCAATGCAAAAGGGGAGCAGATTGATCCATCTTCAATAAACTGGAACGGATTGACTGAAAATAGCTGGGAGTATACCTTACGCAGGCGTCCCGGACCCAAAAATGATCTGGGGGATGTGAAGTTTATTTTTCCGAATTCCAAGGATATTTATCTTCACGATACCCCGCACGATGAATTATTCAGTCAGACGAAACGCGGTTTTAGTCATGGCTGCGTAAGGGTAGAAAAGCCGATAGAGCTTGCGGATTATCTGCTCAGGAATTCAGAAGGCTGGAGCCGTAAACGTTTGTTGAGTACGATCTCTGAAAGAAAGGAGAAGCAGGTCAAATTACCTAAACCTTTGCCGGTGTATCTGGTTTATTTTACAGCCTGGGCAGATGAAAACGGAAAGATTCATTTCCGCGATGATATTTACGGTCATGATAAAACCCTTGAGGAGCATTATTTTAAGTGATTACTGTGGATGTGATTTTATTGTAAAGTAGTGGATTGCCTGAGCTGAATGAATTGAGAATAAATTGAAGGGGCATAAGTAAGCTGGGGGGTGGTGTAATCAAAGAGGGAAGGAGGAATACGGCTCGGAGGCCGGAATCTCAGGTTTCAACCCTTTAATAAATGAAAGTATCCGCTTACTCAGTCTCGTCTTATTTTATTTCTGACATTGCTATTTTGATAAATAAGGTTGGAATATCTGCTCTGACGTGCTGTACATCGGTTTCACAAACAATTTCTGTAAAGAGGTGAAATGAACAGGAACAAAGACCTGAAATCGGATTTTACAATTTAAAATTGTTTCCTAATCAGGAAATTATTATCTTTAAACTGCTTGGCAATGAAGCCCAATTTTGACATTGAATTTTTACCTGAGGCAATTGAATTTTTAGATAATCTCGATGGTAAGACCAGAGAAAAAATTTATTACAACATCAGGAAAGCTCAATTTGTTAACGACAATGAACTTTTTAAAAAACTAAATGATTGTATTTGGGAATTCAGGACTTTGTATAATGGAAAAACTTACCGGCTCTTTTCATTTTGGGACAAAGTGAACGGTAAAGAAACTTTAGTGGTAGCTACGCATGGAATTTTGAAGAAAACGAAGAAAGCACCACCAAATGAAATTAGAAGGGCTGAAGAAATCAGAAGACAATATTTACACCATCAAACCAATAAATATTATGGGCGAAAATAAATTCAAAACCGTTTCACTCGATTCAATGCTTGATAAACATATTGGAAAACATGGAACCGAAAGGCGGGAAGCATTTGAGAATGAGTTGAGAATTGATTTATTAGGACAAGCCATTAAACAAGCCAGACAAGCACGAAACCTGACACAGGAAGAGTTGGGCAAGCTTGTTGGAGTACAAAAAGCTCAAATTTCAAAAATTGAGAATAGTGTAAAAAATGCCCGCTTCGAAACCATTTTGAAAGTGTTTGATGCTTTAGGGGCAAGGGTAAACTTTTATGTAGAGTTAAATGACCATAAGCTAGCCTATGAATAAACAGCAGGGGCACAGAGCCTGAA
>JBAZHY010000410.1:0-2994 GCA_041652175.1 Pedobacter sp. | reverse complement strand
TAGGATTACTAATTTACAGCTTTCACACGAAGTTGGCCTGTCGCCTGCACCTACATTGGAGCGTGTAAGAAAACTTGAACAGTCTAAATATATAAAGAGTTATCATGCCCTGGTTGATGAAGAGTTGCTTGGTCTTGGAATCAAGACTTTTATTCAGATTCAGCTTGATTTTCATAAGAATAATACCATACAGGTATTTCTCGAAGAGATTGAAACGATAAAGGAAATAACTGAATGCCATCATGTTACCGGTCAGTGCGATTTTCTTCTGAAAGCCTATGTGAAAGATATTAAAGCCTATGAGCGTCTGATAATGGATAAGATCAGCAAAATCAGTGTGGTTAAAACATTTCAGACAATGATGATTATGTCTACAAATAAAAAAGAGCCGGCTGTACCTCTGGAATATTGATTTATATATCTTTGAACCTGATTTTTGTTTTCTTTTCAACTGGATCAGATTAAGCCTGTTACAAATTATTATCTTATCTGCCAGTCAATCCCTTTAATTCCCTTCTTTTCCAGAATTTCATTTGATTTTTTAAAATGATTACAGCCGAAAAAACCACTATGGGCTGAAAAAGGTGATGGATGCGGTGCAATTAAAACAGTATGTTTAGATTGATCTATCATCACTGACTTTGCAGATGCGTATTTTCCCCATAGCAGAAATACTATGTCTTTTCGTTTTTCTGATAAAATCTGAATTATCCGGTTTGTAAACTGTTCCCATCCCTGGTTCTGATGGGAGCCGGGTTTAGAGGCCTCAACTGTTAATGTTGCATTGAGTAAAAGTACTCCCTGATCAGCCCATTGACTCAAGTCGCCATGTGCGGGTATTTGAAATTCAGGATATTCATTTTGTAATTCCTTAAAGATATTCTGTAGGGAAGGCGGAACTGGAACCCCTTTCTGAACGGAAAATGAAAGTCCGTGGGCCTGATTTGCCCCATGATAAGGGTCTTGCCCCAGAATTACTAACTTTACCTTGTTAAACGGAGTATGTGTAAATGCATTGAAAATCAGACTATTATGAGGGTATATGATCTGTCTTGCTTTGATTCTTTCCTGAAGAAATAAGCGTAGTTTCTTCATATAATCTTTTTCAAATTCATCCTCTAGGACTGCTTTCCAGCTTTCTTCAAGTTTAATAGACATAATTTCTAAGATAGATATTGGTTAAGCGATCAAATAAACGGATATTTGCAACAAATTTAAAAGATAAGAAGACAATGCCTAATTACATCCGATTGATATTTGCAGCTATAGTATTAGGTGCAGCAGTAGCATTAATGGTTTTTGGATTTTGGGGATGGGGAATACTTTCAGTATTTATAGCTATTCTGATTGCTGTTACCTATTTTTATAATGAATATATGTTGATTGCGCAGTATTATCTGCGTAAGGATGATATGGATAAAGCTGCAGTCTGGCTGAATAAAATATCTAATTATGAGACTCAGTTATTTTCCGGACAACATGGATACTATAATTTATTGATCGGATTGATTGAATCGCGGAAAGCACCTATGCAGGCCGAAAAGTATTTTAAAAGAGCAATTAGTCTGGGTATGACCATGGATCATAATATTGCACTTGCCAAATTAAGCCTGGCCGGTATTGCAATGGCAAAAAGAAATAAGAGGGAGGCCACTCTGTATTTACAGGAGGCTAAAAAAGCTGATAAAAATAAATTACTTGCGGATCAGATCAAAATGATGAAAGAGCAGATGGGACAGCTCGATAAGACGGTTCAGCAAAGGTCATATCGCCAAACCTTCTAAGGAAGAATTGCATTATTTATCTTGCAAATGATCGAACCGGGTAGAAAGTTCGCGATTCATCGCACTATTTTTAACCTCCTCTGTTTGAATGACCGCTCCCGGATTGATAAAGTATTCTTCAGATTCCAGTATTCTCAGAATCTTCCGGATGAGTGATAAATTATGATCATCCTTTTTTAATTTGATCAGATATTCCTGATCTGTAATTTCAAGAATTGAATTTTTCATTGTGTATAATGTTTATACACAAAAATACAAAAGGCCGCTTTATCGTATGTAAAGCGGCCTTTAACAATTCGTTACTATTGTATTAACTAAACCACTCCATTACAGCCTCTTTTGAAGGCATTGTAATCTCCAGTTTCATCTTTTTTCTCATTCCCCCAAGATCATTGAATACCTTGTTCGGATTTCCGGCTTTCAGTTCTTCAACAGTTTTAAAGCCCATTTTATTCAGTACAGGTACCCATTCTGCAGGTATTCCTATTGCAGTAAAGTCTTCGGTTGAGGCAATTTTTGCTTTCTTCTCAGGTCGCATTTGCGGGAAGAACAGGACTTCCTGAATGGTACTCTGATTGGTCATCAGCATTACCAACCGGTCGATTCCAATTCCTAACCCTGATGTAGGAGGCATGCCATATTCAAGCGCTCTGAGGAAATCATCATCCATAGCCATTGCTTCTTCATCTCCTCTTCCTGCAAGTAATAACTGCTCTTCAAAGCGTTCGCGCTGGTCGATCGGGTCATTCAGCTCTGTATAGGCATTTGCGATCTCCTTACCCATCACAAAGAGCTCAAAACGCTCAACCAGACCTTCCTGTGAACGGTGCTTTTTGGCGAGAGGAGTCATTTCAATAGGATAATCGGTAATATAGGTAGGCTGAATCAGATGCAATTCAACTTTTTCACTGAAGATTTCATCAATCAGTTTACCTCTTCCCATGGTATCATCAATCTCTACATTAAGTTCCCTGCAGGTTTTCTTCAGGGTAGTTTCATCCATTGCAGAAACGTCAATGCCGGTATATTTCTTAATAGAATCATACATGGACAGCTTTTCGTACGGACCGGCAAACTCGATCAGATGCTCGCCTACTTTTACAGTTGATGTACCGTGAATGGCCATGGCTACTTTTTCAAGACACTCTTCTACCATAGCCATCATCCAGATATAATCTTTATAGGCTACATAGATTTCCATTGAAGTAAA
>JBAZHY010000409.1:0-3000 GCA_041652175.1 Pedobacter sp. | reverse complement strand
TGCAGGAATTCTCCTTGTGTATTATGCTGCCCTGTTCCTGATTCCTGTACCGGGTTATGGCGCCGGAAACCTGAGTATTGAAGGTAATCTGGTAGGCTGGATTGACAGAAATTTTCTGCCGGGAAGATTATTACAAAAGATATATGATGAAAATGGTCTCATAACCCAATTACCGGCCCTTTGTCTTACAGTATTGGGTTCGCTTGCCGGCGATATTCTGCGTTCAGCGTGGAGTGAAAGTAAAAAATTGCAGACTTTAGTGATAGCGGGTATTGCCGGAATAGGTATCGGACTCTTATGGGGCCTCCATTTCCCGATTAACAAACACCTTTGGTCCAGTTCATTTATTCTTCTCACTGCAGGAATGGCATTTTTAATACTCAGCCTGTTCTATTATGTGATTGATGTACTGAAGTTTCAAAGATGGGCGTTTTTCTTCCAGGTAATCGGCATGAATTCATTAACCATTTATCTGGCTTATCATTTCATTGACTTTGCCCACACCTCTAAAATTCTCTTTTCGGGTCTTTATGCACCGGTGCCTGAACAGTTTCATGATGCTTTGGAAGCACTCGGGGCATTGATCCTGATATGGTTAATGATGTATTTTCTCTACAAGAAGAAGATTTTTATTAAGATATAGCCGGGTACGCTGTTTCTGCAATTACGAATTAAACAATTACGAATTACGGGTACATTATTCCGACAACAGGTAACAGCCAACAGCTAACAGAAACGAATTACGGAATTGCTGTTCTTAAGGAGTCAGCTACCCGGGGCAAATAGTCTCCTAATTCAACGATGTGCTGAAAATATCATTTGACCCACCCTAACCACCCGATGGTTATCAGGTTGCTAAATAACTTATTATTAACTTTGGTTTTTAATCACTAAAAAAATAAAAGCAGACCATAACCTATGATTCAGCAATTCAGAAGCCTCAACCCCCTGAATATTCTCCTTCTGATTGTTGTTGCCATTTTATTACGTATCGGCCTCCTTCTAAATTTACCGGATCAGGTTAGTTTTGATTTTATTGAACCATTTGCCAGGTTCCTGATCAATATTCCACTTGATAACCTTTTTAATCCGATAGCAAATGTTTGGATAGCCATGTTCATTAACCTGATTCAGGCGCTGATTTTCAACCGGATCATTAATTCCTACGGACTGCTTGGAAAGCCCACTTATCTTCCGGCTTTACTTTATGTTACCACATCAACTCTGTTAACACCTTTCCTGCTTTTAAGTCCCACCCTGCTTTGCAACTTTTTGATCCTATGGATGATAGAGAAGTTTTTAAGCGTTTATAAGCGGGATGGTGTCAGTTCTGTAATGTTTGATCTTGGAATGATCGTTGCAGCAGGAACACTGCTTTATTTTCCGTTTATTGCGATGCTTCCTCTGGGTTGGATCTGTCTGATTATCTTCAGGCCATTTAACTGGAGAGAATGGACAGCTCTTTTCATTGGTTTCATAACTATATTTTTCTTTCTGGCTGTATATTATTACTGGAATGATTCACTCGAAAAATTCTTCAGTATATGGATTCCCCTGACTTCCAGATTTCCAACCAGCCTTCGAATTAATTTCTACGATTCTATTGTACTTATCCCCGTAGCACTTATTTTATTACTCGGGTTTCTCCAGCTTCAAAAAAACTTTTTCAGAAGCGTAGTGCAGCTTCGTAAATCATTTCAGCTTTTATTTTTCATGTTTATTATCGGACTGATTTCGTTCTATCTGAAACAAAATCTGGTTTTATATCATTTCCTCCTGTGTACTCCACCCGCTTCAGTACTAATGGCTTATTATTTTTTGCACGCAGGTAAAAGATGGGTATTTGAAAGTCTGTATCTTATTTTATTCGGATCTATTATTTACTTCCAGTTCTTCTGATGATAATGCCGGAAGATATGGTGATATTCGGAATACTCTTTATGATCTTACTTTAACCTTTTTTAACAAAAATCAAGTCCGTCGGTCTCAAAATTTAAATAGCTTTGTAACATCTTATGATGTGCATTTATAGAAAAATCACTGTAAAGGTGCTGAGTCAATTCTTAATAGAAAAAATCTCCCAATGGCCCAACTGGTAATTGATATTGGCAATTCACGAACTAAGATTGCGGTTTTTGAAGGCCGAAAGCTCATTGCCTCGGAAAAAGTTCAAAAACCGGATCCGGCTAAGCTACTGGAATACCTTAATAATTCTGTCTTCAGTCATAGTATCATTTCATCTGTAAGTAACGAGATTAAAGATCTGGAAGATCAGCTTAGAAATAAAACACATTATATCCGGTTTTCAGCAGATCTGAATACCGGAATCATCAATAAATATAAAAGCCCTTCAACTTTGGGCCTGGATCGTCTGGCTGGTGTTCTTGGCGCAAAATCACTCTTCCCCGGCAAAAACTGTCTGGTCATTGATGCCGGGACCTGCATCACTTACGATGCCGTTGACAAAGACGGGGTTTATGAAGGAGGAAGTATTTCACCCGGACTGAATATGCGTTTAAAAGCAATGCACAGCTTTACCGGAAGATTACCTGAAGTAGATTTTTCGGATTATGAAGACTGGCAGGGTTACGATACTGTTTCTGCAATGCTTTCGGGAGTGGTTAACGGCAGTATCGGAGAGGTAAAAGCTTTTATAGAGACCTATAGCCAAAAGTATCCAGAATTACAGATTATTCTATGCGGCGGGGATGCGATTTTTTTTGATACTAGGTTGAAAAATAGCATCTTTGCCCACACTTTAAAAACCGAGCCCGATTTGGTACTTATTGGTTTAAATGAAGTTATACAGCAACAATGATCAAACTATTTAATATTATATTATCCTTTTTCCTGTTTGCAGGAGTCTTGAATGCAGGTGCTCAAACCACTTCCAGTTCACCTTATTCCCAGTTTGGCCTTGGGGATCTTAAAGGATCCCTGCTACCACAAAACAGAGCTATGGGCGGAATCAGCCAGGGAATACGTAAACCCGGACTGTAT